>CAYHAK010000020.1:0-24855 GCA_964354625.1 uncultured Candidatus Bathyarchaeia archaeon | reverse complement strand
TATATGCGGCTGTCGCCCGCAGGACCCGGGTCCGAATCCCGGCCAGGGCGCCACTCCTTCCATGCGAAAAACTGGTAATGCTGCTGCTTTTGGATCAGGATTCGTGGAATCTTCTGAGTAGTACGAGGGTTCTTGTTGACCAGTCGTGCTGTCGGCTTTTCACTTTGCGCCAGTTCTCTGAGAGTGGAAGGTAGATTGACATGTTTGCTTGAGGTCCGAAATCCCACAAGCCTTCGCTGTTCCTTTGTTTCCAGAGCCAGCCAACGATATCATTTGCGTGTCTTCGCCAGCTTGGGAAGTGGGAAAGCAACCCAAGCGACATGAAAAGCCTATCTAACATGCCTGCTGTGTATCGGCTGGGAGAATTTGCCAATGGGATTTCCAGATACCCAACGCCGTCATCTCTGTGCCACACACAGTGAACCAAGCCGTTCTCGGCGCTTTTCGGCAGCTTGGCCGCCCTTGATCCGAGGAGAGCTAATTGATATCTATTGTTAAGCACGAGGTAGCTGTCTTTCACAGAGGCTCCTGTCAGTGTTTCGTGCGCACGTATCTCCGCTCCTGCATCATATTCCCCTGAGGCGAATGTGTGCTCCGCGATTGTGGCCCACAATTCCCATGTTTTGTCAAGTATCGATAGAGTTGGGCATATTCTGGCTAGGGTCGCAGCGGCGAACCGCTGTGTGTCAGTGGCCATCGATTGTTCCGTTCAGAAGGATCCGGGAAATCAGCCACTCCTCTAAGCAGCCGTGTCAGATAGTCTATCGTGGCGCTGAAACAGTGGTCAGAAGCCTCCAAGCCCAAAGCCAGCCCTCTCTCTACAGCGGCCTCTGTTGTGACGATCTTCCCTCTGGTCTTCATTGCCGAATGGAATCTCCTCCAGCTTCCGTCCTCCAGCTGTGCACTTTTCAGTTCCAAGACCCATCGGCTTCTCAGCATTTCTTGCCTCGCACGAACCAGCGTGTTAGCGTCGGGCTGGGCCACCACAACATCCCGCAAAAGGCGATAGCGAGTGACAGAGCTAGGGTTGTCTTGCAGAATGTGATGAGCCGTTTCGTCTACCATACCGAGTTCCTTCAGGCTCTTTCTCTCCTTCTCGATGAAAGCAAGACCGCTTGGTTCCGCACGCGGCTAGCGATCCGCTGCAATATCATGTCACGTTGTCTTTGCTTTTCTTCTCTTCTTCGGCAATCAGGCGTTTGAGCTTCTTTTCCATCTTCAACTCGTAAGCGTGTTCCTTAACGGGTGGAGGCAGGCCTCTCCTCAGGAAAAGTAGGTTCGGCGCGACGATGCGTCTTTCTCCTGTTTTGACTGTTTCTTCTTGGCCTTGGATTTCGTCTTCAAATGGCTCCAAGGCCTCAACAACCCAACTCCCTTTGCTTTCTGCTAGAACCCTTACTCTGAACTTCCCTTTGTAGTAGCGAATGTCTTCGCTCATGCTTGTTCACATCTTTATGCTCATGTCGAATGCAATATAAGGTTCGCGTTCCATACTGATCTTTTGACATCCCTGCCTGCAGTCTGCGCATGATGCACGCAACAAGACTGGCGCAGAAAACATAAGAACGACTTCTACCATCATTTGAGTGATAGAGATTGACGTTTGTCCAGGCTCGCGCTAGCGAGGCTTCACCGAGTACTTGGTTGAGTGATGTTCTCAAGAGCACAAATGTTGCGTCGAGCGTTGATGTTGAGGAGAATCTCACGATTGCGGCGAAGGCGTCAAGAAGTAGTCAGTGTGTCTTGTGCAAGGGCTCAAGGTTCTTATGCGGCAAAACCCGCTGTCCGATAATCGTGAAGGTCAATTACTACTTGCGTAGTGTGCCGTTGATGCACAGCGAGGACATCGTAGGGGCCTCTCCTCCAAGTGTTTTCATTGGCAGAATCGGCTATCCGAACGTGTATGCAGGGCCCCTCGTGCCGCCTGTGGAGGAGGACACAACCATCTACGATCTGCCCGAATACTGGTTTGGCAGATCAATTGACGAGATCGTCAATTTTCGTTCCATGCTCATCCGTGGCAAGCACCGCGTTCATGTTCGAGAGTTCAATGAGGCAGGAAGGATAATTGACCAGACCCGCGAACTGGCTCTTGCAGTGAACCCAGTTGACGTTGAGCTGATGCTGAAGAAGAAGCCGCGAGGTTCGATTTTCCTTGACGATGAGGTTCAGCCTTTCGGCCCTTCGGCGCCTATTCGCGACATGAACTTAGGGAACACGCGATGGGATCATCAGGTTGAGAAGGCTTACTACGACACGGATTTGAAGGCGGCACCAGCGGTGCTGGAGCTGTATGATCGAGGCGTGATGGTCACGAAGATCCAAAGAGCCTTCAGCGTAGGCGCCTTCGGACTGAAAGACAACAGGCGACTCGTGCCCACGCGCTGGAGCATAACCGCCGTAGACGACATACTCTCAAAAGATCTCATCAAGAAAGTCAAGACCTTACCCGAAATAGGCGAGTACCGCATCTACGAATCGCGGTATCTTGACAACATTTTCGAGATTCTGATGTTGCCGATGTCGTGGAGCTACGAGGCCATGGAGGCATGGTATCCGGGCACGGCGTGGAACCCAAACGGCAAGAACACGGTCATGTTCGGAGACTGGGAAGGCTACGAAGGAAGGACTACCTACGCCGAAATAGGCGGATGCTACTACGCGGCGCGGCTGGCGGTTTGCGACCAGCTTGTGAAGGAAAGGCGACAGGCGACAGTGATTGTGCTTCGCGAGGCAAGGCCGGGTTACATCATGCCCGTGGGCGTCTGGCAAGTCAGAGAAAACGTCCGAAATGCCATGAGACAAGAACCATACAAGTTCAACACGCTCGAGTTGGCACTGAAATGGATTGGCACTAGGTTCCAGATCCCCTTGCAGCAGTGGATGCAGAGAAGCGGGCTTCTGAAGAGTGTGCTTTTCCAGCGAAGGATAACAGACTACATGACGAAGCAAGCCAGCGGCTAGTCTTCACCCAGCAGAAGCAGTAGTCCGCAAAGTATGTTCAAGATGGCAACGAACCCCAAAGCCCCTGTCAAGATGATGTTGACCCTTGTCGAGAGCACGGGATCCTGAGGCACGAGCAGAAGGTAAAAGCCAAACGTGAAGACGAGAATGCCACACGTGAACATTAGCCCACTCAATTTTGAACCAAGTCTTCGGACTATGCCGCAGAGTTGGAGTCGCTCCTCTTCAATTGTGTCCTTCAGCAGCTTCTTCTCCTCTTTCTCCGCCGTAGTCTTCATTCCTCCGAGTCTCTCGTGATGTAGAGCACTCCTGCAATCAAGCAGGTTATGCTGATGAGGGCGATGGCGCCAAAGGCTGTCCATGTTATGTCCTGAGGCATGGTAATCGGCAACGAGTTAGAAACCACTAGGTAGGCCAGTAGTGCCGAGAAGCCGCTGAGGCCGAAGTTGATTCCACCGATGGCCAAGTAGGCGCGAGTGTATCCTACCATTCGTATGTAATAGGCCACAAGGCCAAGGAGGAAAAGCTCTGTTCCAATAAACACTGTGCCCGGGTCTAGGAAGAAAATGAGCATTATCGATGTGGCTATTCCCAACAAGGGTGTTAACGGGTAGAAGGGAACCTTGAACGGTCTCACCAGACTAGGTTTGTCTCGGCGAAGCTTAATCAGCGAGAGATTGACGAAGACAAAGCCGATAATGAAGCCGAAGTCTGTGGCATAGGTCACGAAGTTCACGATGCCTGTGGCCGCGAAGGCCGCGGTAAGAATTGACCCTAACACTATGGCAATGTGTGGTGTGCTGAAGCGTCCGTGGAGGCTGAACAGGGTTTTTGGGAAATAGCCGTCTCTGGCCAGCGCGTACGCCACCCTCGAGTGAGCCATTACTGACGTGTTAACCGAAGTCAGTGCGGCGATTATGCCTGCAACGGTGACAATGCCCAAGCCTATTGGTCCCATGAACTGCTCGGCCACGAAGGCAAGAGGCGACTCCTTTCCAGCCAACGCCTCAGGTGTGACGACCTTGAAAACGACGAACGCGATCGTCGTGTAGATCACTATCAAAGCCAAGCACGAGAGGAGTATTGCTCTCGGGATGGTCTTGCCTGGATTTTTGATCTCCGCCTGTGCGACGGCTATGGCTTCTCCTCCGAGATAGACCACGAATATGAAGGCGGAGGCCTTTAACACCCCTAAGAAGCCTTTTGGAGCGCTGAGTTCCAAAGCGCCTGCGCTTTGGCTTGTGAGCAGGCCTGCGATGGCGAATACGCCCAAGAGGCCGAGCAGGATTATGACCAATGCGGTTTGGGCGAACCCTGTTTCTTTGATGCCTTTGATGTTGACTAGTGTGAAGATCGTTACGGTTATGACTGCAGTTATGGGTATGTTGATGCCTGGAATGACGTAGGAGAGTAGGAAGGCGAAGCCGATGGAGGAGAAGGCGGCGTAGAACATATTGCTTATCCACTCGAACCAGCCTGTTGCGAACGAGAGGAATCCTCCGAAAGAGGCCTTGGCAAACGTGTACTCGCCACCAGCACTCGGCAAGGCTGCACCTAGCTCAGCGTAGCTTAGCATCGTGAACAGGTTTATGATTCCGCACAACACCATAGCTACTATTAACGCCGTGCCAGCTAGGGTTGCAGCGTAGCCCAGTGTCACAAACACGCCTGCGCATATGGCCCCGCCTATCCCCATCATCGTCGTCTGCAGAAGTCCAAGTTCTCTTCTGAGGTGCTTCTCCCCCACCTTAAAACCTCCCGTCTCTTCCCCAGACCAACAGCAGTCCGCTCAGAATGAGAAGCATGCCGAAGGCTGAGAGCAGAAACACAAAAAGAGGGACTTCTCGTGGCTCTACGAACAGAGCGTCTCGCGCGGACTGGCTGGCAAAGACCAAAAAGGCTGAGGCTAATGATAGCCCACCCAGCATACATTGAGTTCCTCCGGCGAGTATTGAGGCCACTTTTCTGAGGGTCGCCATGCTGTCTTCACCAGCGGGCAATCACGATTGCTGAGAGAGTATCCAATAGGCCCACGACAATCATGAGCGTGGCCAGGGTAGGAAGGTATTTCTTCTCAAGTATTATGCCTACGTCGAGTTGTCCGATCACGGCTAGGGCTGCCATGCCCAGCAGGATTGTTCCTGCCACTATCATAAAGCCGCCTGCGATGGCCACGAGCTTTGGCAAGCCCGAAAGTCTACTGCGCAATGGGTGTTCACTCTAAAGCCTAGTACACCCAAGTCGTGACTATATAAGAATATGGCAAATCTGCGCGTGCATTGGAAAGTCGCGCCGGACGCGTTAGGCGACGGATTTCATAATGCATTTAAACAGATCATTGGAATACTATGAGGACTGGTGAGGAATTGCCGCAAGAGACCGACAAGCTGATTTTGCCCTTTTCCACTTTGGCCTCAGGCCGAACGGAACCGTTCTCGCTAGAAACTGAGAGAGCAACGGTATTCTGTCTGGCTGAACTGGAAAGAAGAAAGGGCAGAGGCATAGTAGCGAAACGGCCTTCTGAGAAAACGATCTTCATCGCAAAAGCGGTCTACCCCTTCTGGCTCTTTCCATTCCGCGAAACAAGCCTTATCTTTGATGGACTGAACACTGCTTCACATACTTTCTCACGCCCGTCTGTCGCCGGCATGCAAGCCTTTACCGAAGGCATGGAAAGAAGCGCAAGCAGGCGCGAAACCTACATAGCCTTCCTTTCAGACAACCTCAACTACTTCCAGCCGTTGCGCAAGGAAGAAAGCCTGACAGCAGACGGACTGATGGCCGACTCGGCCTTTCTGACAGAGCTTGCCGCATACCTCTCAGAGGCCAAACCCTTCGAGTCCGCGACACCTGGGGCCGCGTTGCTACAGACGACCACCAGCGAAGATGCCATCACCGCCGAGATACGGGAGCTCGAGAACCTGAAGTCCAGACTCACAGATGAAGTCAAAAGCCTCAACAAAGGCATGAGACTTCTCAACTTCACAACCAAGGGTTTCACGAAGGCTATCCGAGCAGAAATGAAGGAGGTCAAAGAGAGGTTCAGTGCTGAGCTTGAGAAATGCCAAGGCCCGTTCGAGGAAGCTGTGAGGAAAGTGCATCTCAAAGGTGATGAAGAAACAGCTGTAGCCTCAAAGAAGTTTGGGAAGCACCTTCTCAGCCTGCAAAAGGAGAAAGTGAAACTCAACAAGGCAAGAGAACAGCTGACTGACAAGATCGCGCGGTGCGATGTCGAGATCAGGTCTAGTGCCACACGCAAGGACGAGACCACGGAGCGGAGATGGAAAGACGAGAAAGGAAGATACAAGAAGGAACGCTCTGACCTCGAATCTAGCATAAAGAAGCTTGAGAAAGAGATCAAGGAGGCTGAGGATGAGAAGGGACGGGAGCTTTTCCGTATCAAATCGGACGTTGAAGCGAAAGTCCAAGAGGCAAATAAGGAGCTTGACGAAATCGAGGCTGCAAGAGACGCTGAAGTTCAGGTGTTGAAGCAGCAGATAGAGAAGATAGAAGAGCAGACCTGGGCGATAATCAAGCAGATCAACGAAACGACCGGAAGCCTTGAAGCGGCAACAGCATCCTTCAACAACCTAGGCATTCGCCGAGAAAGCAGCAAGCCTTCACTAGTCTACGTGCCGTTCTACCTTGTCGGCTTCCAGTCAGAAACCAGAAAGCGCTACCTACATTACCCCCCCTCCTACACGAACAGCGTCAAGCTTCTCGTGAAACTCAAAGGCGCCTTGGGCATGGCCAGGATCAAACAGCTGTTCAGCCCTCGCTCGGCGGCGCTGGCCAACTTCTTGAACAGGGTGCCCTCTATGCTTGAAGAAAACGCCGTGCTCGAAAGAGAGACAAGCGAAGCTGCAGTCGAAGACAGCATATTAGCTAGTCAAGACGGAAAGGAAGTAATCAGGCACGGCTTGAGCAGACTAAAGGAAGAGGGTTGGCTTTCGGAGAAGGAGTACGCTTCATTCAGCAACGCACTGGTTTGAGACAGCGTTCAGCGTGCGTCAGTCTTGCCTAGTGCCTTTTTCCCGCAATTCTCTAGAGCGTAGACCACTATCTTCTCAGCTTCTTCTGCCTTCCTTCACTCTTTGAATTTGACCCACTTGTGAGTCTCCAGCCTCTTGTAGGTCTCGAAAAATCCCTAAATCTCCCGAAGCTGATGCGATGAGGATCGGCAATGTTATTGTAGTCTTCGAACCGTGCGTCGTTCGCGCGCGTTAGTACTGATAGTATCTTAGCGCCCTCGCCCTTCTCGTCTTCAATGATCAACGCGCCGCCCGCGCTATGATCCTGTTAAGCACAAACGACCACAATTAGAGCTATACTCGTACTTGTCTCTAGAGCCACTGATGACCTCAATCACCATATTGAGCGAATCAGGAAATCTATCGCTCGCTGGAACATCCTTCCAAGCATTCATAGACAACAACTCACAAAGTCAATAGCAAAGCAAGCTAATTCACACTTGCTCAAAGAACTCGGCAAGTTTTCTTGTTTCCGCTCTGCGCAGAATATCTGCACATTTTCTCGGATCCAGTTGCTTGAACTCCAGTCCGAGAGTGGCTAGCATTCTTTGGACATCTTTCCCCAAGTCCGGTGCTGCAAGTATTCCGCGCACTTGGCGTGTTGCTTTGGTTTTGATGGCATCGATGTATCTGGCCAGCTGCAGCGCGGCTTCTTTGCTGGCGGTCTTGCGCTTGATTTCAATGACGACGAGGCTCCCGCTCTTGTCCATGGCGTAGACGTCTACGAAGCCTGGTTCGACTTTCTTTTCGTAGCTTATGAGTTTGAGGCTTTCTTCTAAGAGTGAAGGCTTGAGCAGTATGGCCTTTTGCATGTCCTGCTCACTTGCGTAGAGCGAAAACTCGCCAGAATCCTCAAGGTTCAGCGAAGAGACCAGTTGGATACTGTCAAAGCAGATCTTGACGGATTCAGGCGGTTTCAGTCTTACCGCATGCACTTCGAGCACGTTGCCTTTTGCCTGCGTGTGGAAAATGCATCCTGGAGGTTGCCAGTTAACCGGCTCATAGCCCACCGAACGGTGAACAAGCAGCGAACCGTCCTCTTTCACCATGAGTACGCGTTCGCCAGGCTCAAGCTTCGATCTCGCACGCCCCAAATAGTCCACCCAACATCTGCCAACCACAACCAGCATCCTGTGCTGAGAAACCGCTTCCTTCGTCACGTGCTCAGCCTCAACGATGCCTGGACAGACGAGAACTGCTATGTTTTGGAGTTTGGCCACAAATATCCGCCAATAGTTTTAGAAGACCTGTAATGTACATAAGACTTCTGAGAGACGCTAGATGGCTGGGTGGAAGAAGAAGCGCGGCGTTGGGCATCGTTACGACGTGACGGCTGAGATGTATGATATGCGCTATGCCGAGGAACAGGAGGCAAAGATCAAGGCGGCTTTAGGGCACATCGGGTTGAGCTGGAAAGACTCGGTCTTGGATGTTGGCTGCGGAACGGGTCTGCTGTTCACCCACGTTGCGGGAACAGCTAAGGCGGTTGTTGGGTTGGACGTTTCCCGGAATAGCCTGGTCGTGGCCAGAGAGCATGCTGAGGATTTTGGCAACCTTTGCTTCGTCTTGGCCGATGCTGACAACATGCCATTCAAGAACCATGTTTTCAGCCATGTTCTTGCCTTCACGCTTGTTCAGAACATGCCCTGTCCTGCTGAGACCTTGAAGGAGTTCGAGCGTGTTGCCAAGAGCAGTGCGATATTCGTGGTCACTGGGTTGAAGGGGATCTTTGCCCGAAAGGCATTTGAGGCGTTACTTGAGGGTGCTGGCTTGCGTGTTGTGGCGTTCGAGGATGGAGACGACCTGAAATGCTACGTGGCAGTGTGTGCCACGGTTCGCCATTAGAATCGCGCAGTGTCCAAACTAAACTATATATTAATGCGAATGCAAGCCTATCACCAAAGTGGCTTCCGCATCAAAAGATGCGAAAGATGGTGATTGTTAGATGCCGTTAAAGACCGTAAAGAAGGACACGGCGGGCACATTGACGTTAGAATGGGTTTTGCACGTTCAAGATTACAGGCTCACTCTAGACAAGAACCGTTGCGTAGGATGCCGAATCTGTAGCTTGGCCTGCCCAAAAGAAGCCATGAAAGCTGAGAAACCACCCAAAACGACGGGCCAAAAGGCTGAGAAAGCCGAAATCGACATTGACTTATCGAAATGCAACTTCTGCGGAATATGCGATGTGCTTTGCCCATACGGTGCGATCAGGGTTACCGTGAACGGCAAACACTTGCTTTCCGTGGTTGAAAAGGAGAGCATCCCTCAGCTCATCCGCGACGTCAAAGCGAACGCGGACAAGTTCTCCACCGATCAGAAGAAGGGTGAAGAAGCTTGTCCGCTGGGCCTGATTAAGGTTTCAGGCAAGAAGGTCGAGGTAGACTTAGAGCATTGTCCTTGCTGTCGCGTGTGCGAGTTCAAGCTTCCCCCAGGCGCCATGCGAGTACGAAAGTTTCTGAACGGTAGGATTGCCATTCACCAAGAGAAGTGCCCTGTGGGCTGCACCGACTGCTTGGGTGTATGCCCAATAGAGGGAGCACTTCACTTATCTGCAGATGGCAAGAGAGTCGAGGCAAACGAGCCGTTCTGCGTTTACTGTGGAGCCTGCAAGATTGTTTGCCCAGCTGAGGAGGCCTTAGAGTTAGAGCGAACACACATTAACCATACGCCTGTTCGTTCGGGAGCTTGGAACAAGGCGCTCGAAAGGCTCACGTCACCTGTGGCGATGACTAAGGAGCTGAAGACGAAGGGTTCTCTGAGGGCAAGGGAATCGGTGAAGAAACGCATCGGACTGAAGGAGGCTCAACATGCCTAGAAAAGTCATCCAGAAGAAACTCGCAGCCCCAAGGAAGGCCAGCAAGACAAGCAAAAAAAAGACCGAACCTGAATCAGCCGGGCCTCGCGTGGGCGTCTTCGTCTGCCAATGTGGTAGCAACATAGCCTCAGTAATAGATGTTGACGAACTGACCAATTACGCAGAAAGCCTGCCCAACGTCGTCTATGCGGAACAGATGAATTACCCGTGCAGCCAGCAAGGCCAAGACAAAATTATGGTTGCTATCAGCAAAAACAAGCTTGACCGTGTGGTCGTGGCCGGCTGCTCGCCTAGACTCTACGAGCCGATCTTTCAACGGTGCGTGTCTAAGGCAGACCTGAACCCGTGGTTGTTCGAAATGGCCAACGTCCGCGAATTCGATTCATACTGTCACAGGACTGAACCTGCAGAGGCGACCGAGAAGGCGAAAGACACCGTTAGAATGGCCGTCGCCAAGGCCAGGCTGCTTGAACCGTTGAAACCCATAGAACTACCCATCACGAAGAAGGCCATGGTCATCGGAGGCGGCATCGCAGGCATCAACGCCGCGCTCGATCTTGCAGACATGGGTTTCAAAGTCTACATGGTTGAGAAAACCGAAACCATCGGAGGTTACATGGCGCTGTTGGACAAGACGTTTCCAACGCTTGACTGCAGCATCTGCATCGAAGGCCCAAAGATGGTGGACGTCGGAAGGCACCCAAACATCGAGATAATATCTTTAGCCGACGTCCTCAAAGTCGACGGCTACGTCGGCAACTTCAGAGTGAGAATCCGCAAGAACCCACGCTACGTCATAGCCGCAAACTGCACAGGCTGCGGTGAATGCCGAGATGCCTGTCCAATAGAGTACCCGAACTACGCAGACATGTATCTGGGCGTAAGGAAGGCTATTTCGCCGCCATATGGCCAGGCCGTTCCGCTTACACACACGATCAACAGGGACTACTGCATTGAATGCTACAAGTGCGTGGACGCTTGTGGTGCTAGACAGGCTATCAACTTCGACCAGAAGCCTGAAGAGATCGACTTGGACGTGGGTGCCATAATAGTGGCGATCGGCTACGACATGTACAATCCTGGAGACCTAGGGTGGACAGGATACGGCAAGTTTGCCAACGTGTTTACGGCATTAGAGTTTGAAAGGCTCATATTGGCAGCCGGCCCCACGGGCGGCAAGGTGATCCGGGCCTCTGACGGGCAGAAGCCACACTCAGTAGCATTCATCCAGTGCGTGGGTTCACGCGACATCAACAAATACGAATACTGCTCAAGCTTTTGCTGCATGTACACGCTGAAACACGCGGTTATGCTCAAGGAGAAGTACAGGGACGCCATCGAAGTCTACGTTTTATACAACGACATGCGTAGCAACTTCAAGGGTTATGAGGAATTCCTCAATCGAGCTCAGAAATCAGGCGTCAAGTTCATCCGGTTGAAGCTTGAAAGTCGCCGGATAATTGAAGACCTGCAGACTAGCAACCTCACGGTCTACGGTGAAACCGAGGACGGCAAGCCTGTGAAGGTCGAGGCGGAAATGGTTATTCTCGCAAATGCCGCCATACCACAGGCTACGGCGCCTGAACTAGCCAAGATTCTGGGAATATCTTTGAACAAGGACGGTTTCTTCGTTGAGTGCCAGCCCAAGATCAGGCCTACGGATACCGACGTGCCGGGAATATTCCTCGCAGGTGCCTGCCAAGGCTTGAAGGACATCCCCTACAGCGTAGCACACGGGAGCGCTGCAGCAGCCCAGGCAGCATGCATTCTGAGCAAGGAAGCTTGGATGGTGGAGCCTCTGGTTGCGAAGGTCAACGAAGACCTGTGCAGTGGGTGCAAAATCTGCGAGACAGCTTGTCCCTACCACGCTATTGCAGTGGAAAAGGTCGGCGATAAGGAACTGGCGAAGGTGGCTAAAGGGCTGTGCCGGAGTTGCGGTCTCTGCAGTTCTGCCTGTCCCATGGACGCCATAACGATGCCCAATTACTCGGACACACAGATCGTGGCCCAGGTGAAGGCCGTGATGGAGAAGCGTGAGAAGGCATGAGCAACCAGCCAGAACCTAAGTTGGAGGTCAAAGCTGAAGAGCCACGTATAGGCGTTTTCGTGTGCTACTGTGGCCTCAACATTGCCGGAACTGTGGACGTTGAAGCCGTGGCCGAATACGCGCGCACGCTACCAAACGTAGCTTACGTCAAGACAAATCGCTATACGTGTGCTGACCCAGGACAGGAGGAGATTCGCAAGGGCATAAGAGATCACAAGCTGAACCGCGTGGTCGTGGCTGCCTGTTCGCCTAGAATGCATGAACCGACTTTCCGGCGGACGGTTTCAGAGGCGAACTTGAACCCGTTTCTATATGAGATGGCTAACATTCGCGAGTTCTCATCGTGGTGCCATCAGGGAACTCCGAAGGAAGCCACAGAGAAGGCGAAGGAACTCGTCAAGATGGCTGTGGCTAAGGTGCGGCTACTTGAACCGTTAGACGTGATTGAGGTGCCTGTTACTAGCAGGGCTCTGGTGGCGGGTGCAGGCGTCGCTGGTGCAAGCGCGGCTGTTGACCTTGCTGAGATGGGTTATCAGGTGTACTTGGTTGACCGCGCTGAGATCATAGGCGGCCACATGGCGCAGTTGGGCAAGACCTTTCCGGTTTTTGAGTGCTCAAACTGTCCGCAGCAGATTCATTGCCAGCGGTTCTCATGCGTGGCCACGAGGGTTGGTGCGGTTGCCGGTCATCCCAACATCAAGCTGCTTGCCTATTCGGATGTCAAGGAGATTGAGGGCGTTATCGGCAACTACAAGGCCAAGGTCGTCAGGAAGCCGCGGTTTGTGAACGAGAGCTGCATAGCCTGCGGCAAGTGCGTTGAAGCGTGTCCTGTGACGGTGCCAAATAAGTTTGACGCGTGCATGAGAACGCGCAAGGCCATCTACACGCCGTTCATGGATGCAACGCCGAACACTTACACGATTGACAAGGAATCCTGCCTTTTCTTCAAAGATGGAAGCTGCAGGAAATGTCAGCAAGTCTGCCCGGTAAACGCGGTTGATTTCGAACAGAAACCAGTCGAAGAGGTGTTTAACGTCGGCTGCATCGTGGTTGCCACGGGATACGACGTCTACGAACCATTTGACCTTCCCAACTATGGCTACGGCAAGTACAAGGACGTTGTCACAGCGCTACAGCTTGAGCGCATAATCGACTCAGGCACTCAGATGCTGGGCGATCTCTGGAAGCCCTCTGACCACAAGATGCCAGAAAGCATGACTTACATCCAGTGCGTGGGCTCACGAGACATCAACAAGTTCGAGTACTGCTCAGGCTTCTGCTGCATGCTCACCCTCAAAAGCGCCGTTTTCCTCAAGGAGAAGTACAAAGACAAACTGCAAATCAACGTTTTCTACACGGACATGCGCGCCAACAGGAAAGGCTACGAGGAGCTTTTCAGAAAGGCCCAGGAAATCGGCATAAACTTCATCCGTGTGAAGCTTACTGATCGAGAAATCACAGAGGACTTACAGACCAAGAAGCTTGTGGTTCGCGGGGTAAAAGAGAACGGCGAGCCTTTCGAGATCAAGAGTGACATGGTTGTGTTGGCCACAGCTGCCATTCCGAGCCAAGGATCGGAGGAGGTTGCCCGCGTGTTCAACATCAGTAGAGGCGGAGACGGCTTCTTCATGGAGAGCCACCCGAAACTCAAGCCCATTGACACGCCTGCGGATGGCGTTTTTGTTGCCGGAGGCTGTCAAGCGCCTAAGGACGTTCCTTACAGTGTTTCGCAGGGCATGGGTGCGGCTGCACGTGCGGCCACGATTCTTTCGAAGCCTAAGTGGAAGATTCAGCCCATCGTGGCTATGGTTGATCCTGCGAAGTGCAGGAACACGAAAGTGAAGTGCGGTATCTGCGCGAAGGCTTGTCCGTACAGCGCGATTCGGGCTCCTGAGGGCCAAGTGGCTGAAGCGATAAGTGCCATGTGCCACGGCTGCGGCACTTGCGTGGCCGAATGCCCAACGGACGCGATCACACAGAAGCATTTCACAGACGTGCAGATCGTGAGCCAGATTCGTGCGGCTTTGGAGACAAATCCCGAGGACAAGATTCTGGCTTTTCTGTGTAACTGGTGCAGCTATGCGGGTGCGGATCTTGCGGGTACGAGCAGGTTTGAGTATCCGCCTGTGATCAGGCCCATCAGGGTCATGTGCTCAGGCAGAGTCGACCGCGACTTCGTTCTCGAAGCGTTCCGTCTGGGGGCAGGCATGGTTCTGGTGGGCGCATGTCACCTTCCTTACGACTGCCACTACATTAGCGGCAACTACAAGATGAAGGCACGTATGGATGCTTTGGCGCCTATGCTGCAGAAGCTCGGTATGAGTCCTGAAAGATTCCGCGTGGAATACGTTTCTGCTGCCGAGGGCATCAAGTTCGCGGAGATCGTGAAGGAGATAACTGCACAGATGCAGACGCTAGGCGGGGGCAAGATCAAGGCTGAGAACGCGAAGATGAGACCGATACTGGAGAACATGCTCAAGAGGAAGGAGCAGAAGCAATAGCCGAACACAGACTGCGCTTCTTTCCAATCATCAATTCCTCTTCCATCAGTCCGCTAGATTAATATATCGTCAAAAGTCACTCTAACGTCGTAAGGCGTGGAGGGATAGGTTTGTACGGTTACGCAGGTCGTGTACTTCACGTAGACCTCACGACGGGAAAAACCGTCGTTGAACCTTTGAACGAAGAATACGCAAAGAAATACATCGGCGGGATTGGGCTTGGCATACGCATGCTTCATGATTATTCTAAGCCTGGGACAGACCCGTTTAGCCCGGAAAACCCGCTGATATTGACTACTGGCCCGATTTCGGGCACGATGTGGCCAACTGGAGGAAACGGCCATTCTTTCGTTTCCAAGTCGCCGCAGACGTTCGGCGTGGGCGAATCGAAGGCTCATGGGTCGTTTGGGACCGAGCTGAAGAGAGCTGGCTACGACGCTGTGGTCATCAAGGGCAAGGCTGACAGAATGGTCTACCTGTGGATTGATGACGATTCAGTTCAGCTTCTGGATGCTTCGCATTTGGCAGGCAAGTCGCCGGGCGAGACTGAGGACGCAATAAGGGAGGAGCTGGGCGACTACTATGTTCGCGTGGCTTCAATAGGCCTTGCGGGCGAAAAGCTTGCGAGGATCGCGTGCGTCATAAACGACAAGACACGAGCATGCGGCAGAACTGGTATGGGTGCGGTTATGGGTTCGAAGAACCTGAAAGCGATTGCCGTTCGGGGAACTCGGGACATCGTGGCGGCGAAGATGGACGAGTTCATGGAGTATGTGAAGGAGTTTCATGAGAGAATGAAGGGTCCTGCCACGCAGAAATACCGAGCTTTGGGTACACCGGAGAACGTTCTGGTTCACAATTCGCTGTCCTGCATGCCTACGAGGAATTACCGCAACTCGCGCTTTGAGGGCGCTGAGAAGGTCAGCGGTGAAGTGCTGAACGAGAAGTACGTGGCGAAGGTGATTGGCTGCAGTTCGTGCGCTATGCGGTGTGAACATACAGTCGTAGTTGCCGAAGGCCCGTATAAGGGCACGATGACGAGGATGGAGTATGAGTCGCTTTGGGCGCTTGGGCCTTTCTGCGGCGTGGACAAGCTGGATGCGATCATAAAGGCGATGGACCTGTGCAACTACTATGGGATTGATTCGATAAGTGCTGGCGTGATTGCCGGATTTGCCATGGACTGCTATGAGAGCGGCATACTGGCACAGAGTGATTTCGGCGGGTTAGATGCCAAGTTCGGGAATGCTGAGGCTATGGTTAAGATTGTTGAAATGATGGGCAAGCGTGAAGGCATTGGAGATGTGCTTGCGGATGGCGTCAAGTTTGCTGCTGAGAAGATCGGTAAGGGGTCGGACAAGCTGGCTTGCCACATCAAGGGCGTTGAGGTGACAGGCTATGATCTCAGATGCCTTAAGACTGCTGCGTTGGGCTTTGCAGTCTCGTTCCGTGGTGCAGACCACAATAGGCATGGTGCCTACGCGTTTGACGTCAAAGGCAAGGTCAACCGTCTTGTGGCCGAGAAGGGCAGGGGAAAGATGGTCAGGGACATGGAGGACGTTTACAACCTTATCGACTCGTTCATCGTGTGCAAGTTCTCAAGAGGCACGTACTACAAGGAGCTTGACGATATGGCGAAGCTCTACACGCTAGTGACTGGCTTCGAGATGACGCCTCAACAACTCAAGCTGGCGGGAGAGAGAATTCAGAATACAGCTAGGCTGTTCAACGTGAGGGAAGGCTTGGGCAGGAAAGACGACAGCCTGCCTTGGAAGGTTATGAATGAGCCGATCACAGACGAAGGCCCGTCGAAGGGTGCGTTTGTTTCGCAGGCGGAGCTGGACTTGCTTTTGGATGACTACTACGAGTCGCGAGGTTGGACGAAGGAAGGTGTGCCTACGAGCACGAAGCTTAAGGAGCTGGGCATGGAGGACTTAACCCACGTTGCGGGGAAAACGTGAGAACTGGAGGAGTAAGCTATGGTGAAGATTCACGAGAGAAAATTTGTCTCAGCCGATCCTGACAAGTGTGTAGGCTGTCAGATTTGCGAATACGCTTGTTCCATGACAAAGGAGAAGACCTTCAACCCGTTGAAAAGCAGGATACGCGTGGTGCGCATCAATCAGGTTGTGAACATGCCTGTTACTTGCAGGCTGTGCGAGAATCCTGCTTGTGTGGCTGCTTGTCCGAGGGATGCGTTGACGCAGTCGGAGGAGACGGGCGTGATCATAGTGGACAAGGACAAGTGCAGCGGTTGCGGATGGTGCATCGAGGCATGCGACTACGGCGCGATAATGCTGCATCCCGACAACAAGGTCGTGTATGTCTGCGATCTGTGCAAGGAGAAAGGCGAACCGCAGTGCATCAAGTGGTGTCCTGAAGAGGCTTTGGACCTGGTGACGAGCGACGTGCTGGCGCAAAAGGCAAGAATCACGGCCGTAAAGAAGCTCATGAAAGAAGCAGTCCAAGACGCCACAAAAGCCAAATGACCGCGCCGAAACAGAATTTCAACCCCCATACATAGCGCGCGCGGGTCTTGGCCCAGTTGGCGAATTTCTCCATCAGTTTCTGGTTCAAGTCTCTGGCTGTTGGCTTGTTGCCTGTCATGTTTCGGGTCGACCTCTTCTGTCGGTTGATGCTATATCACTCTGAGGCTTTTGAGCATCATGTTTATGCTGGCCACGATGAGCATTACGGCAAAAACCAATCGCAGGTTTCGGCTTGAGAGTTTCTTGCTCGTGTAGGCGCCTACTTGTGCGCCGAAGATTGAGCCTATGCCCAAGTAAAGCGCGTATTCTGGATTGACGTTTCCTTGTTGCAGGTGGCTGGTGACGCCTGTTATCGACGTGAAGATCATTATGAACATGGAGGTGGGGATGGAGAAATGGATTGGGAAGTCGAGTGCGTAGCACATTATCGGCACCAGAATCGTTCCGCCTCCGACACCCAGCAGGCCAGAGGCCACGCCTCCGAAGAAGCTCAAACACAAACCGACAACGAGTTTTCTCCAGTTGCCGAGTAGCGTGCTTTCGAAGGCAGGGTCTTTCTGTGTGGCGCATCTCTCCGACTTGGTGGACAATGCCTTGTAGATCATTTGAGCGGCCACCAAGATGAGAAAGATGCCGAAGATGGGACCCAATGAGGCTTTCACTTCGGCTATGCTTGTCAATGCTGCGCCTGCGTACCCTCCGGGCGCCGTGGCACAGGCCAATATGAGCCCGATTTTGATGTAGACCCGTTTTTGTTTGATGTAGTTCACTGTTGACGCGATTGAGGTGAGGATGATTGTGGCGAGGCTGGTTCCGATGGCTCCGATAGGAGCAAAACCATACAGTAGCGTTAGCAAGGGTACGATGAATATGCCGCCTCCGACGCCTGTGAGTGAGGCCGCTATGCCTATTAGAAAGCCGAATATGGGTAGGAGCCATTCCCACATGTTGCGTTCACTTCGGGGCTTTGTTGAGTTTTTGTTTGGCGAAGTAGTACAATGCGCCTATTATTAAGCATGCCACACCGATTGCCCAGGACTGGAATGAGGCGAAGAACGTGAAGGCCAGAAAGGCAATGCAGGTTGCGGCTCCGATTGCGGGCAGAAACCGTGGGTAAACCCGTTTCTGAGGCTTCAGTTTGAAGGCTGCGACGTTGGCAAGCGTGTAGAAGAACAGCATCGCGAAGCTGCTTACGACCACGACTCCGGAGACGTCACCGAGCAGCGCAAGCAGAACGGTGGCTGCGCCAACTATCCATACTGTGTAGTAGGGCGTATTGTGTTTCGGGTGCAGCCTGCTCAGGAGCTGTGGCAGGTCGTTTCTTCTGGCCATCGCATAAGCCATCCGCGAGACGCCTAGAATGCTTGTCAACAGTACGCTTGCCGTGGCCAGCATTCCACCGACAGAAATGAGCGCAACTGCGGCTTCGCTTCCCGTGGCGGCCATGGCGTCTTTCAACGGTGAATTTGAGGCTGAAAGCCCATTTGCGCCTATGAGGCCGACTGCCACGAGGCCGACGAGAACGTACACGACTGTCGATATGGCGAGCGCCATCAGGATTGCCCGTGGCACGTTGCGGCGTGCGTCTTTGATCTCTTCGGCTATGACGGCGGCACGTGCGACGCCTCCGTAGGCGAAGAATATGTAGACCGCTCCGAGTAGCACGCCTGCCTGAAGGGGCTGGAAGGGCACGTAGTTTGCGGACTGTGTGAAACCTAGGCCGAAGGCGACGAAGAAGGCGAGGATGAGCAGTTTGGCTGCCACGAGGAAATTGTTCAGAAGCGCTATTTGCCGTGCGCCGAGGTAGTTGAAGACGGTGAAGCCTGCGGCGATTAGTGCAGCGACGACGTTGAAGGGCATTGTTGGGTAGAGTGCGTTTAGGTAGTATGCGAAGCCTAGGGCTACGGCAGCGCCTGCGAACGTGTTGCCCAGAACCCACATCCAGCCTGTCAGGAAGCCTGCGAAGGGCGAGATGAGCCTGTACGAGTACTCGTAGATGCTGCCCTCCAACGGTTGCCACGCCGCAAGCTCACAAAAACTCAAAGCGGTTAACAGTGAAACGCATGCCGCCACCAACATCGAAACCACAACCGCCGAACCAGCAACACCAGTAGCCACACCCGTAACCACAAAGATGCCACCGCCGATTATAGCACCTACACTAACCGCAACAGCATCAAACAAACCCAAAGAAGCCCTAAGACCAGACTGCTGAGTATCTTCTTTTTTCGTGTCCACTCTGATCAAGCGATATTCTACGATTCGCCTGGCTATTAAAACTCGCGCACGCTGCATAAGAATGGCTGTTTCGGTCGAGTCTCGGAAGCTCCACACCCACTCTGGCTAAGGGTTAGTTGTGTGTTTTTCTTTGTTCTCCCAGTATGGTTTTGTTTTCAGGTATTGTATTTTTGCTTTGAGCAGGTCCATGTATAGTTGGTCTTCTTTGGGGTGCATTTTTCCGAGGATTCTTGAGGCTGTTTCAGGGCCTACGCCCTTCACCTCCAACGCCACGACCGCCTTCCTCCCGTAGCTTAGCACCAAATCAGCCATCCGCCTCGTCTTGGCCAGATCACGCAACTCCTCCTCTGCCAGCTCTTTGCCCTCGGTTCTCTTATTCATCAGCTCAGTCAGCCGTTTCGTGTTCTCACTCGGATACAGCGGCGCAAGAAGCCTCGAGGCACATTTGCTGCATTGGGGCTGTTCGGGCAGGCTCTTGATTCTGGTTTCGCCTGTGGCTGTTCCGCACTGTATGCACAGCAGGTTCACTCTCCGCGCCTCGATGGCCATCTTCATCTTCTCGATGTTGCTCTGCAACACCTCTTCTGGCGCCATCAGCTCCGACACGTCAGAGAACTTCTCCAGAATGTGAAACGCCAGCGGCGTCGGCTTCTCCGTGCGCAGAACCGTGCTAACCTTCATGGTGCCTTCCCTGATTTCTTCGAGTATCCGCGTGGCCTTCTTGAGGTCAGTCTTCTCCACCATACCCTCCCGCAGAGCCTCATCATAGATCGGCGTGTCGCGAAATCTGGCAGGCAACTGGGAGAGGCGTTCGTAGCTCATGGTCTTGCCGCGAGGCAACGCGCCAAACCTGTCCGCCACGAACTTCATCTTGTACGAAAACGGAAACTTCGCCTCCAGATAAGCGTTGAAGGCTTTCTTCGCATCTTCACCGCTGAGCCCAAACAGCACACCGGGCGTCTCGCCAAGCTCGCGCTGCGTCACCTTATGCGGAGCCTCGATGAGAATGCGGTAGCCGTCGTTCCACCAGCCGATGATCGTTTCGCGGTCCGACAGCACCGCGTCGAATATGCCTCCGAGCGTGCGGTTGACGAGTTCGCCGAAGGAGGCGTGAACGATGAGGTACTTGTCGAAGGCTTCTATGACTATGTGGTTCTGCGTGGGCAACGGAGCGCCCTGTTTGAGGTGCTCGGCAACCTCCTTGACTGCTTCGGTTATCGCAGTTTTTTCAGTTCCAAGCCTCGCCGCCGCCTGTTCGGCGGCCTTCTCAACATCAGCGTTCTCCTTGAGGGCCTTCGCGATTTCGTCCCGCATCTCGCCTGTCCTGCTAGCCAGATCAAAGGACAAGGCCATCATCTCACCGTCCCAGCCTGGCGCCGCGGCAAACGGGTCCTCCGAAGGCACAACGAAAACCGTCCCGGTCTCCTCCTCAATCTGCACAATGCGCCACACCTTTCCCCGCACGATGACGTTCAGACCCAGCCTCGCGCGGATGGCCATGAACTCGTCGCCCACCGTGCCTATCTTGCGGTCGGTAATCACGTTGATCATGGGGTAGCGTTTCTCGTCCGGAATCATGGACAGGTTTTCGAAGTAGTACTTGCGGGTTCTTCTGGCTTTTCGCAAAATGCGGCCTTCCTGCTCCGCAGTAACCTCGGCGAGGCTGTCTAAAAAGTCTATCACGTCAAGAACCCTGTCTTCGCTCACGTTGCGGTACGGATACGCCCGGCGCAAAAGCGCCAACAGTTCCCCAACTCTAACCGTGTCTTTGTCCATGACGACGCCTGCGATCTGGTGCGCCAGCACGTCCAAGGCCTCCTCATGGATAAGCACAGGTTCCAAACGGCTTGCCATGGCGTTCTTCACCGCCGCTATTGATTCGAGCGTGTCATCAGGATAAGCCGTGATTATGATGCCTTCCGACAATCTGTCGAGGCTGTGGCCGCTGCGGCCTACGCGCTGAATGAGGCTGCTCACCTGTCGAGGCGACAGATACTGCACCACCAAATCCACACTGCCAATGTCAATCCCCAACTCCAGCGTGCTCGTGCATATGATCGCCCTAAGCCTCCCAGCCTTGAAATCATCCTCAATCAAAGCACGCTCCTCACGCGAAAGTGAACCATGATGCACCGCAATGTCTGAACGCTCCAGTTGCGTGAGCTTGTGGCCCAAAGTCTCTGCGTTCTCGCGGCTGTTCACGAAAATCAGGGTAGATCGGTGGCTGTCCACAAGCTCAATTATGCGTCTAATACGCGCAGCGGCCTCGGGAGATGTTCGGAGTTTCCCAGCAAGATCATAGTCTGCCTCAGTCGCGTTTGGCGTCTCCACGCTGTAACGGTAACCCTTCGGCAGCTGCGTCTGAACAATCTTGATAGGACGGCTTGTGCCTGCCAGGAACTTGGCCACCTCGTCCGGGTTGCCCACTGTGGCCGACAGGCCTATGCGCTGAAACTCCCGTTGCGTTACCTCGAACAGTCGCTCCAAGGCCACGGTCAGCTGAGCGCCGCGTTTGCTCTCGGCAAGCTCATGAACCTCGTCAACCACTACGTAGCGCACGTGGCTCAGATGCTCACGCATGCGCGAGCCCGGTAGGATGGCCTGCATTGTCTCAGGGGTCGTCACCAGCATGTCAGGCGGAGAAACGGCTTGCCTTCGGCGAAGCTTCATGTCCGTGTCGCCGTGCCTCACCTCAGTCGAGATGCCCAGCCTCTTTGCCCAGTACGTGAGGCGCTTGAGTATGTCACGGTTCAAAGCCCGCAAAGGCGTCACGTAGATGACTGATATGCCTTCCCGTTTCGGCTGCTGGACTAGCTTTGAGAAAATGGGCAGAAGCACCGCCTCGGTTTTTCCGCTGCCCGTGGGTGCAATCAGCAACACATTCTCGCCCTGAAGAACCGGCGGAAAAGCCATAATCTGCGGCAGCGTAGGCTCCGAAAAGCCAAGCTCAGCCAACCCTTCGCGCACAGGTTTGGCAAGAAGCTTGAAAACAACAGAGCCTGAAGGCTGATTATCCCTCTCCATGGTTGCAGTCCGCCGCAGACTAGATGCTGAAAACCACACTTACCATTTGCTAAGCCTCTAGAGGAAGCTTCTTCCTGAAAAGCAAAGCGTCTTTCCTCTTGCCGTAAAAGTCTTTCAATCTCTCCTGCAGCTCGAAGCCGTTCTTGGCGGCGAACCCCATCATTTTCTCGTTGTTCGTGTGCGCGTGGATGCTCAGAGCTTGGAGTCCTCTCGTTCCGGCGATTTTCGCAGCCTTGTTCACGAGTAGCGTGCCTATGCCTGTGCGCTGAAAGTCAGGATGAACGTCTAGCCAGTCAACCTCCAACGAGTGATCCGCGTTCGTCGTCAAAATCATGAAACCCACGCATCGGATGTTGACTTCGGCCACCCACACCTGATCTCCTCTCTTCAGCTTCTCCAAAATGGCTTTGAGCTCCGAGGCCGCCTTCCGGTTCCATGGCGTAGTCTTCTCCAACGTGGCCACATAATCCACGAAATCCCTGCTCTGATACCTGCGAATCTTCGGCATTTTACCCCAAACTAGCTTTTGAGGGCATAGGATAGCTTAATGTCTTTCTCTTCCCGCCACGCAACCGCGACGGCCTGGTTGAATCTGCCTTCGGAAAGAAGGGCTTCAAAGTAAGGCGTCAGTGTCTCTTTTCGGGAGATGAAGATGATTTCGCCGTCGTTGTTGGTCCAGACGTGGAAGCCTCTAGTCTGGCCCTTGTGAAGAAAGTGCAGGAAATCCCTCTTCCGGTCCGTCTGCAGCAGAGCAATGGCCATCCGGCCCTCCAGCATCGCATAGAGCGAGTGCACGGCCTCTTCAACATCTGCGTTCGCCTTCAACGCCTCCTCAAAACAGTGCGGAATGACCTCCGAGTCAATAAGTTCAACCTTCTCAGACTCCAGCACGTGAGTCCTACCCAGCCTCTCGCGCAGGGCCGCGTAGTTCTCAACGTATCCGTTGTGAGCGGAAGCCACCGAAACGCCTTCAGCGCAATCTGCGGCATAGGGTTGCGCCGTCTCCCTGAACCTCGCATTATCCATAAACTGCAAGCTGGGCATCCGCACGTGCGAAATCAGAACCGAAGCCTCAACAGCCTCCATCAGCTTCCGCAAGTCTTGCACAGGCGAAGCATCCCCAGTCCTGCCAGCCTTCTGCGTCAACAGTTTTCCGCCTTTAAGTATTGTGATGCCTGCGCCGTAGCCCCCTACCGTCGTCTCTTCGTCAGAGTACCGGTGAGTCTCCAGCCTTGCTAAAACCCCAAACACCTCAGACAGCAAAACTGGCCTTGCCAAAACGAAACCGAAGATACCGCACACCTGCATTCTGTCCCCCGCGCGCGCTTTCGTTGATTCAAAGTAACTCTGCGGACTAGGATAAAAGCTCTTCAGATCTGTCGGATTGAGTGGCGGTGATGCTCTCTGAAAAGTTTTGTAGATTTCATAACAAGGCTAGTGTAGGTTTTCATAGAGCGCGCGCTACCAGAAAACCCGACGCGCGCGCTCTGCACTGTATGCGGCTACATCGCCGAAACCCAGACACCCGAAAACTGCCCTATATGCGGAGCAGCCAAATCGAAATTCGAAAAAGCAGACTGATCCCTCCAAAGCCTCAACAAACCAAAAGCTTGAAATCCACTGCCTTGCTAGCCTTCCTTGGACGATGAGGAAATCGAGGTACGCTGACGCTTTGCGGATGAGCGCTTTTTCCGCTCCTGAGTCCAAAAACACCGCGCGCTAGAGTGCTTTGGGATAAAGAAAGGAGAGAGGAGAAGGTTAGTTTTATCTGTCCTGTGGTCCCGTGATGTATGCCCAGACGCCTACCAGCACCAGCGTTAGACATGCGCCTGCAAACCCTGACATCAGGAATCTGATCTGAACCAGCTCTGGTAAGATGACTATCATCCATGGAATAACGTAGTCAGCCGTCAATTGGGCGATGACGCCTGCGGCGAAACCTAATAGCGCCACTATGCCGAAAATCTTGAACCTTTCACTCATCCATTTTCACCTTTACGCTAGCAATCCCCCCCAGCCTCTATTTAGATTAACTTACACAATAATGTCTATAACCACAAAACACGCCACATACACTTTTAACAAATGAACTAAAGCCAAAGCCCACTCAGGCCCAAGCGTATAGCCGCACATATATACCTGCATATTGAACCCATATTAACAATGTATAAGATTCGTCCACGCAACTTCTGTCTTTCGGAGGTAAGTAATTTGTCAGAAAGATTTGCAAAACGATGGGAAAGCAAGAGAGAAGAACAACCATTCTCAAACAAGCTCAAGGAGGCAGTAAGGCCACCAGGCCCATTGAAGCCACGACTAGACTTCGCCGTCAGACGCATCGAACTCCAAGTACAAAAGCTAGACCAAGCCACCGAAAGATTCGGCCAACGAGACAAAACTATATTCGCACGCATAGTGGACGCATACACCAAACACGACACCGCACGCGCAAACGTTTTCGCCAGCGAACTAGCAGAAATCCGCAAGATGGAGAAGCTCATCATAAACGCGCGACTTGCACTCGAGCAAATAGTGTTAAGATTACGCACAGTTTCAGAACTCGGAGATGTTGTCTCCACTTTGGGGCCCGCAGTGGGCGTCCTGAGATCAGTCAGAGCAGGCCTAGTCAGCGTCTTTCCAGAAGCAGAGAACGAACTCGGCGAAATCGGCAACATGCTCAGCGGAATCATGATCGAAGCAGGCCAAGGCTCGGGAATGACCCTCAACTTCGACACCGTCAACG
>CAYHAK010000019.1:0-25628 GCA_964354625.1 uncultured Candidatus Bathyarchaeia archaeon | reverse complement strand
GCCGGTGCAAACCATCTTGCCAGAGTTGAAGATCAACGTGGCAGTCTTCGGTCTCTTCAGCCTGAAAACGAGACCAGGAAACTGCTCTGGGCGGTACTCAACGCCGGGATAGCCTTTCACAACTGCGTTCAAGTCGACCTTTTGATTCAGAGTAGCAGAAGCAACGACGTTCTCGATCTTTATTATGGCTTTGCTCTTCGGCATCAGATATCACTTCTAGTAGTCAAATGCTTAAATACTCTTTATAAAGCCTTAGGTTTTTGCCTCGGCTTTCTGCTCGCTTTCCTTCGGCTCAACCTTGGCTTTTCCCTTCGTAAACATCGGAATGACGAACTCCACAACGATAAGAAGGACTATCAACGCGACCACTATGTAGATGCCTGAAGAGTTCCGCATAAACAGTGCAATGTGGCCGAACCAAGGTATTCTCAAGACAACCTTGCCAATGACGCTGCTTGCCGGAATCTCTGAATCTGACCCGGAATTGCCGTCACCTTTCGTCGTGAAGAAGATGCTACCGTTGTCCTCCCTTTTTCTGATGGCTCTGTGAACGATCAAGTCATCACCGTAAGGCGAGTGAAAGACGATAATGTCGCCGGAACGTCCGCTAGTGTTGTATGGTGCCGCGTAGATGTCTACGGGGTCTATTCCTTGAACTATGATCAGGTCTCCTACGTGAAGTGTGTGTTCAAATGGATGGGAACAACCGTCGCAGGATGGGCCTGGCAGCATGCACATGCTACCTGAGGCCACTGCCAAGGCAGGATACTGTGAATGCAGCACGAGTTGCGAGCCAAACCAGAAGCCGATAACTACCACGACCAACAGAGCCATAGTCACCGTGATCTGGAAGTAGTCTCTTTTCCACAATCCCCTAAGCTTGGATGCCGCCAATGTTTCGCCTTCTGTCAGTAAGCAAACGTTCTTGTTGATTTAGGTTTTCGTGCTCTAAAGCTTACCGCTTGGCAGGCGATGAAAAATAGGGGAGAAGGAGGGAGACAAGCTTAAGATTCTATGCCTTTCTCCACTCAGTCCAGCTTCGCATCGTCCTTTTTGAGTTCGTGCGTTCTTGCGAGAGCGTTCCGCATTGCCTGATTATTGGGCGCGTTAGGTCGTCAGCGTCTTGGTCGCTCAGATCTTCTTCTTGCTCAGGACTTCTCGGAAGGCCTTCTTGCACTTTGGACAGTCAAAGAGGCCGATCTCGAGCTGGATTCTCTTTCCAGCCTTGTCTGGACGACCAGCCATAGTCCACTTCTTCTTTGGACTAGCAACTGTCGTTCCACACTTCTTACATTTTGCCATTTAACTTCCTCCGATATGCACGGTTTCCATGGTTTCTGATGATGGAGGATAAATAACTTTCCATTGTTTTCGAATAGAAAATCAGAAGCCAGACATAGAGTTTAGACATTTTTGACGCAAAGCTTCATGATGATTTTTCCGGAACCTTTATGTTGGCGTCATAAAAACGTGTCCATAACCCCCTAAGAAGGCTGTGAAAGGCCTTCGACACCGTTTTCAAGCCACAATGCGCATCAGAATCAACATAGCATGGTCTGTGATGCCACAACTGATGGACAGGCGTTGAAGAAATGGCACTCCATCATGCCCAAGGAACGCTGCCCATGACACGTTTAGTTAAAAATGGTCTCACCGCAGTGGCAGGAATTGATGTCAAAGGTTCGAATTCATCAAGCCGAGAAAGAGAGTTTCTCTCGGTCATTGAAACGTGCTTACGAGGCGAGCGGTGTGTCCAAAATGCTTTTACTTGTGGTGATGCGCTATACTCTCCGAACGCTGAGGTTTCGGCCAGTCTTGTCAGATTCACAGAAGAACGTTTTTGATTTGCTCGTCAAGCCTGTTCGAAGGCTGCTTGAGCAGAGGGAATTCTCGAAGCCGACTAAGCCGCAGGAGAAAACCATTCCCAAGATTCTTGAAGGAAAGAACGTTCTGCTCATCTCGCCGACGGCCACTGGCAAGACTGAGGCGGCTTTCCTGCCGATTCTGAGCATGCTTCTCCAAGGTCAGCAGGGGACGCCGGGAATTAAGGTCCTGTACATCACGCCTTTGCGCGCTCTGAACCGTGACATGCTTGAGCGTTTCGAGTGGTGGTGCAATAATCTTGACATCAAGTTGGCGGTGAGGCATGGCGACACTGAGACTAAGGAAAGAGTGCGGCAGTCCCGAAGTCCTCCGGAGATTCTGATTACGACGCCTGAGACTTTGCAGGCTTTGCTGTCGGGCTGGATCATGCGTCAGCATTTGCAGAGTCTGCGTTGGGTGGTTATTGACGAGGTGCATGAGATGGCTGACAGCAAACGTGGGAGCCAGCTTGCGTTGGCGCTGGAGAGGCTTAGGGGCATGATGGGCAGGGACTTCCAGCTGATAGGCCTGTCGGCCACGATAGGTAGCCCGGAAAAGGTGGCGCAGTTTCTCGTCGGGACCGATCGGCCGGTTGAGATTGTACGGGTCCCAGTGGCCAGGATGATGCATTTGAAGATCATTTATCCAACGCCTACGGAGGACGATGTGAGGCTTTCGACGAAGCTCTACACGCATCCTGAGGTTGCGGCTAGGCTTAGGATTATCCGCGACTACATTGCCAGGCACAAGTCTGTGCTTCTGTTCACGAACACGCGTGCGGTTTCTGAGGTCTTGGCGAGCAGGTTCAAGGTTTGGGATGCGGATTTTCCTGTTTCGATTCATCATGGTTCGCTTGCAAAGCCTTCGCGCATCGCTGCAGAGAAAGGTCTGAAGAGCGGTGCCTTGAAGGGGCTCGTGTGTACGAGTTCGCTTGAACTGGGCATCGACGTGGGCAGTATTGATCTTGTTATTCAGTACATGAGTCCAAGGCAGGCTACTAGGCTCATTCAGCGGGTGGGCAGAAGCGGCCATCGCATAGGCCGCATAGCCGAAGGCATAATCGTGGCGCTGGATCCTGATGATGCGCTTGAAGCGATGGCTATCGCTCGGGAAGCCTTGAAGGAGGATCTGGAGCCTGTTGTCATTCCGCCTAAGCCGTATGATGTTTTGGCGCACCAGATTGCAGGGTTGTTGATCAAGAACAGGAGACTGGAGTTCGAGGAGATTCAGGCGCTGTTCAGGAATGCGTATTCGTACAGGGATCTCATGGTGGACGATGTTGAGAAGATTCTGAAGTACATGCATCAGCGGTTTCCGCGGTTAGCGTGGGTTTCGTTCGAGGATAAAGTGGTCTTGAAGCCGAGACAGGCGAAGGCGCTGTTTGAGTACTATTTCGACAACCTGTCCATGATTCCGGAGGAGAAGCAGTTTCTTGTGATTGACGAGTCGAGCGATGCGGCGGTGGGCGTGTTGGATGAGGCGTTCATGGCTGAGTACGGGAAGCCTGGCACGAAGTTCATTATCCGTGGTGCTCCTTGGATTATTGAGCACGTTTCTGAGGAGAAGGTTCACGTCAAGCCTGTGGACGATCCGAGCGGGGCTATTCCGAGCTGGATTGGCGAGGAGATTCCTGTGCCTTACACGGTGGCGCAGGAAGTCGGCGAGATCAGAGGCTTCGTTGAAGCGCAGATGCTGAAGGGAGTGGCACCGGAGAAGATTGCGGCTGAGCTGAGCGAGCGTTATCCTGCGGAGGCCGATGCGGTACTATTGGCCACGAAGGAGACAGTTGAGCAGGTCAGGGCGAGTTTGCCTGTTCCGACTGACAGGCGGATAGTGGTTGAAGACTGGGAGGAGTTCGTGCTCATCCAAGTCAACTTCGGTTCGCTCACGAACAGGGCTTTGGCTCAGTTGCTGGGTCAGCTGCTTTCAGACAAGGTGGGCTATGGCGTGGTTGTGCAGCACGATCCGTATCGCATATTCGTGCAGACGATGGGCATGGCGAACTCGCAGCGGATTGTGTCGTTGTTTGAGGAGGTTTTGGCTATGCCTGAGCAGGCTGTCAGGAACACGTTAACGTTGGCGACGGTGAAGACGGGTCTTTTCAAGAGGCGCATGGTTCACGTGGCGAGACGTTTCGGTGCTTTGGAGAAGTGGGCGGATTTTAGCAGTGTGAGTTTGCAGAAGCTTGTGAAGAGTTTCGAGGGTACGCCGATCTACGAGGAGGCGTTGAAGGAGGTTTTCACGAAGGATTTGGATTTGGATAATCTGATTTTCGTGCTAAAGAGGATACGCGAAGGCGAAGTTGAAGTCCAGAGGATGGAGACTGGCGGGAACGCTTCGCCGATAGCACGCTTAGGCATTGAGCGGATGAGCATGAAGACGGATTTGATTCCGCCTGAACGGATGCGTGCTGTGCTTATCCAGTCAGCGAAGGCAAGGTTGCTGAATGAGACGAGCAGTTTTTTGTGTACGAACTGTTGGGACTATGTGGAGATGTTGAAGCCGAAGGACTTGCCTGACAGGCCAACGTGTCCGAGATGCGGTTCCGCGGCGATAGGGATTCTGAGAGTTGAGGAGGAGAAGTCTCTGCCGATCATTGAGAAGAGGGGCGAGAAGCTGACTAAGAACGAGGAGAGGTTGAGGCATCACGCAACGCTTGCGGCGCAGTTGATATCCAAGTACGGGAAGTCTGCTGCTGTTGCTTTGTCGGCTCGGAGAGTTCAGCCTTCAGATGTCAGAGAGGTCCTCGAGAAGGAGCCGAAATTGAACGACAGGTTCTACGAGCTAGTTCTGGAAGCTGAACGCAAGGCAATAAGCAAGAGATTCTGGTAAAAATCCTCACAGATGGGTCGCTGTGAAATTTTGCCCCCCCCCTATTCATAGATTTAACTCGCGCGCGTGCTCAACCTAGAAAAGATGGTAACAAAAGCGACTCTAGAAGAGTATCTCGAATCAGTTCAGTTCACGCGTAGTCCGCGCTAGAAAACGCTGGTATGCTCTTTCTTTCTTCTTGGCCAGCCTTCTCTTTGCGTCCATGCCTGCTTTGGGTCAGGACCCATGTCACTGTAGACACCCGCTGTTCCCCTTGACATGTATTTCGAAAAGCAGGTTCTACAATACACTGGTTTGCCTACAAGAGGCGGGAAAGAAACCGTCTCGGTTTTTCCGCAGTCACTGCATTTGATCTCGAACGTTTCTTTTTGGAACATATTCAATAACCTCTATTAGCCTATGGGATAATTGAGAAAAGTAGATTCTCGATTATCACTAATATAGAGTCGGCGACAGACTTAAAGGTATCTACGACCTCTCAATCATCGCGCATGCCAAGCGCGCGCGGTTGATGCATCGTACGTTTTCTCATAGACTGTGATCGCTACCAGTGTTGTTGTCAAAAATGACAGAACTGCCATCAACCGGAACTCTGGGATCACCGGATACTCGTGTACGTAACCCTTTTCTTCGGTGGAGACAAAGTTGCCCACATTGTCTTCAGCCGCAATAACGTATGTCACATTTGTTCCATATGGAAACGGCGGTATAGTAGCACTCCAAACTCTTCTCGTAACACTCGTCATGGGAACCAAGACCCACATTCCCGCACCCATAGTGTAATTCAAGACCACGTGCTTTACTCCGCTCACCTCATCAGTGACCGTGGCGTTGACCTTGACTTCATCTTCCGGGAAGACGCTTTCGGCAGGCGGATCTTGTAGCACATTTGTTATGCTCGGAGGAGTCGTGTCAACCGCAAAGCAGACCGTTTCAGAGACCCCCATCTTTCTGTAAATGCTTTCAGCGTATACAGTCACACCATGCGTTCCATCAGACAAATCGGAGAGAGTAGTGTTTCCTGTGATAGTCACATTCGCTAATCCATCCAGACTGTAGCCAATCCACAGAGTCCTGATATCAAGCGTGAGAGTCAAAGGGACGGAATCTCTAGGATATATCATATTTACCGGAGACAGAATCCCAATGCTCGGTGGAATACAGCCTTTCACAAACTGGCCTGAAGAAGCCATGAGCACCGCGAGCACTGTCAGCGAGAATACTGCACAATTGGCTTTAGCCTTCATTCCTTCTCCCCAATCCAACTTTCGGAAACGGGTTTTTAAGGGATATTCCCCGTGAGAATCATAGAGTGAGCACTGCAACATGTGCGTCTCTTTAGCCTTCGTTCATTCCTGTCTCGGATAGTGATTGCTCGCGCGCGCGTCCGTGTCAGAACTGGCGTGAATGGTGCCTATTGACGATTTGCTAAGGGAAAAGCATCTGTATCATGCCCAAAAGCCGCTGATACAGGACGTGCCCTCTAGGTTTTCCGTTTTGCTTTTATGAGCACTACCAGTAGGGCGCTCGCGGCTAGGAGTGCTATGGCGAATACGAATGGTGCCAGTATGTTGAGGCCGGTGATCAGCGCGGCGGCTATGAGGGGCGATACTGCGCCGAGTGCGTCGCCTGCGAAGTAGAACAGCGAGTATGCTGTTCCTCCTCCGGTTCTGCCCATGAGACTGGCCACCATCGAGGTAGCGGGCGTCCAGATCGCCGCCAGAAACAGCTCATACATGAAAAAAGAGACCGTGGCAAGAGGCAAGTAAGGATTGCCTATCAAGCCGATGAGAAAGACCACCTGTCCGAGGAAGAAAAGCGCCAGCGCATTTCTGTCGCCAAGCCTCGCACTCAAGATTCCTGCCCCAAGCGAACCCACTATGCCTATCAGCGGTCCCGCGCCGAAGATTATGCTGGCTAACTCGACCGAAAGATTTTCCGACGACGTTAGATAAGTGGTCATGAAAGCTGAGACACCGCTGTTTGCCAACGCATTTAGCCCCATGGCCGAAAGCAGTAAGAGGAACCCCAACGAAAACGCCGACCCTGCGTGATAGCTTGGTTTGCGCACGCTCTGGGCTTGGCTTTCCTGTTTCGGTGCGTGCCTTGGCAGTTGAGGCACTTTTGCTCGGGCCACAGCGAAGGCCCAAACGATTATTGGCATCGAGAACAGGAGGTAGCAGTTCCGCCAGCCTATGTGAGGCATGAGGAGGCCTAGAGAGATTGTGCCCACCGACTGACCAATGCAGCCTGAAGCGCCGTGTAACCCTATTGCTGTGCTGCGTTCGGCCTGTTCCGGGAAAAGCCTGCTGACTATGCTCAAGCCAGGCGGATGATATAGCGTCACCGAGATCATTATCAAGGAAAACGAGACAAGCAGAACAAAGGCCGTGGATGACTGGCTGAGGAGAACGGCTGAGAGGCCGCTGATAAGCATGCTCAACACTATGAACGGTTTGGAGCCAAACCTGTCTGCGAAAACACCTGTTGGTATGACTATAACGAGGCGGCAGATGCTGGGCACCGAAACCAGCAACCCTGCCTCGAAGATGGAGAGGCCGAACTCGCTTCTGAACACGGGCACCAGCGCAGGATGCATGAGCAGGTATATTTCGACAAGCAGATGGCTAAGCCACACCGCACCGAAAGGCCTGGCAGCTTCGCCTCGCACCCTGAACACTGACATGCCTCCAACATCCACCTTCCCGATCGCCCTGAACCCTAATAAGACAAGCTGTTGCTGTTCCTGACTCTGTTGATGGATGCTTGGGTTTCACAATAACTCTTAAATGAACAGCCGTCCTATGTGTCCGTGAGCGCCTCGCATGGTTCTCACGTGAGGAAAACAGCGTGGAAATAAGCCGAAAGAAGCTCCGCGAGGAAATCCTAGAGCGCATCAAATACGTCAAGACCTGCGTCTTAGCCAGAGAAGTCTGCCTCCTCGTGCGCACAAACCGCGCCGTGCTGGAACCGAAGGACATCCACGACATCTGCCTCTCAATCTCAGAGCTTTGCAAGGAAGAAGACTGCAAGGAACCAAGTGAAGCATGCCAGAAGGCTGCTGAAGCGGTAGGCACTGGAGATGAGGCCAAATACCTTGATCTCTGCGCTCAGAGTTGCCTGAAATGCGGCGAAGCGCGAAAGCCACAGCCCGACAAGAGCCAGTACGTCGCCTAGAAACGTGGAAAGTCTTAACTTGATGATTCTCTCGTAGACTAGAATAGGAAGCCGTGTTGGACGGGAGGTTAACTGCCTGTACTTAGCGCCCTACGTTCCAAGTCCCCCGCAAGTGATACGCCAGATGCTCACGCTGGCTGAGCTGAGACCAGGCGAAATCCTCTTTGACCTTGGTTCAGGGGATGGCAGGACCGTCATAATGGCCGTCAGGGAATTCGGCGCGAGAGCCGTCGGCGTCGAGCTTCGCGAGGACCTTGTGAAGAAGGCGTTGAGCACCATCTACGAGCAGGGCCTACAGGACAGAATCACGATCGCGAACGGCGACATATTCAAAGTAGACCTCACAAGCGCAGACGTCATCTTCCTCTACCTGACCACGAGCGCCAACGAAAAAATCAGGCCTAAACTCGACACCGAACTGAAGAAAGGCGTCCGCATAGTTTCGCATGACTACGAGATCGTGGGCTGGAAGCCCGTCAAGGCGGACAGTTTCTGTGAGAACCCGAATCTCGGGTATCCCTCGCACACCATCTACTTATATAAGAAGACCTGACCACTGAGGAAACGGTGAGACCGTGCCTTCCAAGGCTTTCAAGGCTCTTTACAGGGTAACGTGGGCAGACACTGACGCCGCGCAGGTTGTGCACTACTCCAACTACTTTAGGCTGTTTGAAAGAGCTGAAGAAGAGCTCTACAGGCACCTGGGCTTCAGCTTCACCGACTTCAGAACACGGGGACTCTGGTTCCCACGGGTTGAGGCTTTCTGCCAGTACAGGAAGTCCGCAAAGTTCAACGACCTGCTCGAAACAGAAGTCACCATCGAAGAGATAAAAGAGAAGTCGGTAAAGTATGCCTTCAGAATCCTCAACAAGGAAAACACACAGTTGCTAGCCACCGGCTACGTGGTCGTTGTGGCGGCAGACAAGCAGGCAGGGAGGGCAACCCAGATCCCTAGAGAAATCGTGGAGAAGCTAAGACCTTTCTGTAAGTAGTTTTAATAAGAGACAAACTGATTCTCTGAGCTCTGTGAACGCGAATTGCAGTTTGTACCATGGCGGCGCGTGGCTGACTGGCGATGCATCAACTGCGGCGACTGCTGCAAGCTTTACAGCGTAGTCATAGACGCTGGCGAGTGGGTTCAGATCGCCAAGAACTACGGGATGGAGCAGACTGCTTCGGGACTGGACAAGCTTTTCATAAAGAGGGCAGGCGACGGTTCATGCGCTTTTCTGTGCAGCCTCGCAGGCACGTACCGCTGTGGACTGCAACACATGAAACCCAAAGCCTGCCAACTCTGGCCTTTTAAAGTCCTCAACACGCCCAAATACGGCCTCGCAAACGAAGCGGCATACCCATTCGGCCAGAACAGACTCTTTGTATATGTGGACTCAATGTGCAATGGCACGAAGCACGGAATTCCCACGTGGGAGTTCGCCAGCCAAACGCTCAAGGAGTTCGTAGAAATCGCCTTAGGAGTCCGTAGTATTCAGTTGAGGACAACTGGAAGCATTGGCGTTTCTGGGACATGGCCTCGTGTTAATGGGTTGGGTATTCGTAGGCTGTTCTGACGAGTATATCAACAAAAGCCTAGCGGGCGCTGGAGAGATCTTTGGTCTAGTGCGCGCCATTTTCAACTCATGTGAATGTGATTCCAGATCATAAGTAATAGTACATGTTTAGAACCCGGAACTGCGTTAGCGCGCGCTAAGGCCCGTGACGAATGAGGTTATAAGCACGACAACAAGAAGCTCTCTGACAAGGCAGGACTGAAAGACCAATGAGGAGCTTGCGAGTTGGCGTCTCAATGCTACATTGCTTAAGCGAATCCTTCAAGGATATGACGAACCAGATTCTGAAGCAAAAAACCCCGTATGTGGAAATCGTGGATGATGGCCTTCATACTCTGAACAAGCGAAGAATCTCGGCGTTAAAAGATATCGGCGAGTCTTATGATCTTGAGTATACCGTTCACGCGCCTTTCGCAGGCATAAACATAGCATCTCCTTCAAGACCACTCTTGAATGCTACGATGAGAAGACTCAAGCAATCAATTGAGAACGCGGGCAGGCTAGCCTGCAGGCTTTGGATCTTCCACCCTGCAATGAAAACAGGCATAAGCATGTTCTATCCCGGCATGGACTGGACTAAGAATATGGAAGGCGTTCGTCTTCTAGGTCGACTCGCAAGCGACTGCGGCGTCAAGGCCGCAATAGAAAACGTGATGGAACCGTTCGTGATGAAGAATGTTGAGGACTTCGAGAGGTTCTACCGTGAATCTGATTGCGACACCGGCATGGTCTTGGACACTGGCCACGCACACCTCAATGGGCAATTGCGGCCCTTCCTGACTAGACTCCCAGACAAGATCGTTCACATTCACGCACACGACAATGACGGCAAAAGCGACAAGCACCTAGGCATAGGCCACGGCACAATCAAATGGGACAACTTCGCGGCGTTGGTCAAGAGAACGTCTTTCAATGGCGTTGTCATAGTAGAATCAGTTGAACATGTCGAAGAAAGCATAGACAAACTCAGGCGGCTGCTGGCCTAAACGCCATGCCCTACAGGGAACGGCGCAACGGCTTCTCCGACAGCAACGCGAGCAGCCTGCCGTGAGTGTTCCTCGGCTTCCCTATGCTGTGCTTGCCTCAAATAGGATCTCTTGCGTTTTCTCTTTGCGGAATCTCTATTGTCATGAAGTCCTCGGCTACGTTGGTGTTCTTGAAGATTTTCCGCGCTTGTTCCAGCAGCTCACTTGAGTCATCGTATCTTGCGCTGATGTGAGTCAGGATCAACTGCCTTGCCTTCGCCTCTTTAGCGGCCTGGGCTGCTTGGCTGGGTGTCGAGTGACCGTCTTCTTCGGCTCTTTCAGCCAAATCGTCAGCCAGCGTTGCGTCGTGAATCAGCAAATCCGCGTTTTCAGAAATCTTCGCAAGACCTTTGAATGGTCTCGTGTCGCCTGTGTACACTATCTTTCTTCCCCGCCTAGATGGGCCCAATACGTTCTCTGGCACTGCTATTCGCCCGTTAGGCAGTTTCACTTGTTGACCGCGCTGAAGCTTCGACCACAGTGGCCCTTCAGGAACGCCCAAAGCCTTGGCCTTCTCCAAATAGAACCTGCCTGACCTCGGCTTCTCTGCAAAAGCATAGGCAAGATTCGGGATCACGTGGTCTGCCCAGGCGGCCTCCACCGTGTATTCTTCTTCGTCGCAGACTATCCCAGCTTCATCAATCTCGTGAATCTCAACCGGAAAAGTGAGGACAAACTGCACAGTTTCCTTGATTCCATCCAGAAAACGTCCCAAGCCAGGGGGGCCACAGATTTCAAGCTTCTTGTCTCGGCCAAGCATCGCCATAGTCTGCATCAACCCTGGCAGGCCCAGAAGGTGGTCACCGTGCATGTGCGTTATGAAGACCTTCATTTTCCTGTGGAAGCCTCCCTTGGCCTTTATCATCTGTCTCTGCACCCCTTCCCCGCAGTCGAACATCAGCTGCTCATTCTGGCGTTGTATGAGTATGGCTGGCAGGCCCCTTTTCTGTGTGGGAACGCTGCCTCCTGTGCCTAGAAAGACGACGCGCAAACTCATGCCGATCACACCTTCTCGAACACAACTACCTCTCTAGTTAGGCTTCTGTGGACATAAACGAAATGCGACTCTAAATGCTTGTAGCCCAAGGCCGAACCGAAGCGGCTGATCTTCAAAGTCTTTGGGGCAGCCAAACAGACTCGCTGTCCTTCGCCCAACAACTCGTAAACCGCTGTCAGAAGCTCCTCGACTATCTGGCTTGTGGTTCGCTTAACCGTGCTCGACGATATCCCGTAAGGCGGATCAGTCACTACACAACCGACCTCGGCGATGGGCAGGTTCCGCGCGTCAGCCACGATTATGCCTTCTGGCCTGACTCCGAAGTGGGTCAGGTTCCGCAGCGTTCCTCTTGCCATTCGACGTTGAATATCCAAACCCAATGATCGACAGCCAATCAACGACGCTTCTATGAGCGTGGTTCCTGTCCCGCAGAAGGGGTCAAAGACCAGGTTGCTGGCCTTCGGCCTAGCCAAGTTCACCATGCACCTTGCAAGTTTTGCCTGCATTGCAGAAGGGTGGAAGAAGGGCTTCTTTCTCGGACGCCTCTCAACGAAAGGCTTAGGCTCGATTTCGGCGAGTTTCACGCCGAAGATGAACCTTCCGCTTGTCAGGATCCCGACGAATGCTCTGTCGGGCTTCTTCAGCTTCACTCTTGCCTTCGGAACACTGTCGAGTACGAGTTCGCCGAGTTTCCTCTCAAGCATCATGCCGTCGACTGCCGATGAGTACTCTTTGACGTGTTTTACTCGAACCACGAAGGTCTCGTTGGCCTTCAGAGCTTCGTCGAAGCCCACAGAGCGCATGGCCTTCACGATTACGGCTGTTTCTGCCTTGCAGTTGAGCAGTTCCTGTGCGCAGATTCTTGTGAAGGCTGCTCTGCGCTTCAAGGCCTCTACACACTTCGAGCTCGCCTTGAGCCTGACGACTTGGTCAAGCTTCTCCAGAACCTCATATCTGTGGCCTTCGGTTTCAAGTATTGCCTTCAACTCAGAAACGGGAAGACTTTCATGCTCGCCGGAAAGCAAGAAGAAAAGGTTGGCCACTCTTACGCTCCTTTCCGCAGCAGCGCATTGGCAACCAGCGGCGCAATGGAGACCTTGCTCACAGGACTCGGCACGCAATCCGTGCCTACAATGTCCTCGGCGCCTTTTTCCATTATTCTCTTCTGAGAGTCGCCAATCAGCAGAGGATGGACGCAGGCTGCGTAGACTTTGCTGGCACCTTGATCCTTAACGAGTTTCACGGCCTTGGCCATGGTTCCACCACTGCTTATGATATCGTCAAATATCACTACATCACGGTCTCTGACTGGTAGCTCCTTCTCTTCAAGCGCCACGCTGCCTGTGACTACATCTCTTTTGGTGGAAACGTAGTCGAACCCACCCTTCAAAACGCCGTGGGCTTCAGCCGCCATACTCAGAGCCTTCTTGCCCAGAGACAAGGAAATCACGTTCTTCACCAGACTCTTGGTCTTGAAGTAATCTGCCAAAAGAGGAATAGCAGACAGGTCTTCTACTGGAATGTTGAAGGATTTCAGTGATGAAGGACTATGAGCATTGAAGGTTATGATCTTGTCTACGCCGCATTTCTCAAACAGCTTCACGACCGTTTTTATGCTGAAGGCTTCGCCCAGCAGGAAACGTTTGTCTTGGCGGCTATAGGCGAAATATGGAACGACTGCTGTGATGCTCTTGGCTCTGAGGTCTTGGGCGTTGTCGGCCATGAGCAAGAGCTGGAGCAGTCTCTGGTCTTGAGGCGGGCTGGTAGTCTGCACAAGCACAACGTCCTCGTTCCGCAGCGATTCGGTTTCGAATCTTATGTATGATTCACCGTCTGGGAACGTCTTGAAGAAGACTGGCACCACTTCTGCCTGCAACAGCTTCGCTAGTTTCCAGCCTAACTCAGTTGATGCTGGCCCGGGCAATACCTTCATTGTTGTCGCCGTGTCTAGATGCAGCTAGCCGCTCTTCTTTAGGTTTTTCCCGACTTGTGCTGTCAGGATTTCCTTGGCTCTGTCCATGCGCACCTTCCGTTCCTTAACCATCTCAGCGGCGACGATGTCTATGAGCTCGCCTGTTGCACCTGCGGAGATTGCGATGTTTCTTGCGTGGAGCGACATGTGGCCTCGCTGTATTCCTTCGCTGGCCAAGGCTCTCAATGCACCAAGGTTCTGAGCCAGCCCCACGGCGGCAAGAACCTCGCCGAACTCGTTGGCCGTCTTCACGCCTAGTATCTTCACGGCTATCTTTGCGATTGGATGTGTGCGCACGGCTCCTCCTACTAGGCCTACGGCCATGGGCATCTCAATCGAGCCAACAAGGTCCCCGTTCTCGTTCTTTTCCCAAGTTGAAAGTGACGTGTAGTGACCGTTTTTGACGGCGTATGCGTGGGCTCCTGCCTCGACGGCACGGTGGTCGTTGCACGTCGCGAGGATCACGGCGATTACGCCGTTGAGTATGCCTTTGTTGTGTGTCGCCGCTCTGTACGGGTCTGCGGCTGCGAAGGCAGAGGCACTCACGATGCCATCCACCACCTCTTCGCCGCCTACTGTCTTCTTGGGCACTATGCACCAAGCACGAACTAACCGTTTGACAGCTAAGTTCGAGATTATGCGTAGACATACACGACCTTTTGCGATCTCTTCAACCATCGGAGCCACAGCCTCAAGCATTGTGTTAACAGCGTTAGGACCCATAGCGTCACGGCAGTCAACATCCAACTCCACGATTAGCATCAGCCCTTGAGTTGTGTCGATTATCTTCGCATTTAGGTTTCTTGCTCCGCCTCCAGCGGACAAGAGAACTGGGTCTTGCTCGTTTGCCTTCTTCAAGATCTCCTCTTTCGCTTGTATCACGCGCATCTTCGCTGCATACGGGTCTTTGACGCCCACGACCTGTATCTGACCCATCATTATTGGTGGTGTGCTGCTTGTGTAGAAGCCACCGCCATCCCTGGCCATTTTTGCCGCGTAGCTTGCTGCTGCTATGACCGAAGGTTCTTCGATAGCCATTGGGATCAAGTAGTCGCGGTTGTTGATGAGGAAGTTTACTCCGATGCCCAGTGGAATAGGAAATGCTCCTACGACGTTTTCAATCATTCGGTCAGCCAGATCCAGAGGCAATGATCCGGTGTTCTGCAATGTAGCACATTCTTCGTCTGACAGATTGGCGAATTCCTTGATGACTTGTAGACGCTTTTCAGGGCTGAGCTTGTAGAAATCTGAGATCAAGGACAACTTGTTCATAGATCATTCTCCGTAACCTTGTACTATCTTGCGGCAGAAAAATAAAAAGGCTTCTAGAGTCCGGGTTGTCTAGGTGAACTTAATAGTTACAATGTAAAGAGTGTAAGTCGTCGTGTCTGGAATCCTCATCCTCAGATAAACCTGCAAAACTGTCGCTCCTTCAGAAAAGTTTTCAACCAAGTTCATAACGCCTATGTAGATCGTTGAGTTGATTGTTAGGTTGTAGCAGTTGTCGGTTTGGCTTAGGCTTCCGTTGAGATAGATTTGTTCGCTTGAAGTGGAATCGTTGTGCAGGACTATCGTAGTGTTTACCCGGTTGGTGTTTGTGGTTTCGAAGCATTCTAGCTTGGTTTCCCAAAGGCTTGAGCCATTGTTCGTAATGTTAAGAGAGTAGTTGTATGTTAGCAGGGAAGAGGTGGCGTTAATGGTGATTGTTGCGCTTGTGCTGTTTTCATATATTGTGCTTGTGCTGTTTGCGCCGTTCCCTAGCACTACTGTTGGAGCTTCACAGCTGAAGTTGGAGTTCAGATTCATGAGATCATAGACGTTTCCTGACACTTTTTTGCAGGAATAGCTCAGCATCAGCGATATGGCTACCGCTAGCAAGATACGAAGCAACTTTATTTTACTGCTGTTTCCTTTCATTTTTTTCCTCTAAAACTGGAAAAGAAAGATGGAATGTGTAGAGTTTTCTTAGACAACTGGTACTTGTATCTTCAGATTGACCGCCACTGACTGTGAAGTTGTTGCGGTAGCCTTCCATGTGATTTCCCACTGGAATCTCCACATGTTGTTCGATGGTATTGATAGTCCTGTCAAGTCGCTTCCTTTAGCTCCCCCGCTCCAAGCTGTCAAGTTTCCTATCCAAGCACTTGTGTTGAAGCTGTACATTCTAACGTATATTGAATCCAAGTAACTAGTGTCCCCTGTTATAGAGGAAATGGTCAAGTTGAACGATTGTGCGCTTCCTCCGGTATTGTTGAGTCTGACAGGGTCAGCGTAGATTCTGGTTCCGTTCGGTGGACCCTTCAACTGAGCTAAGTTGGCAGTCACACCGTTGATTGAGGTCCCTGCGCTTATCGCGTCGTTTCCGCTTACCCATGCTAATGACATTCCTTGAACTCCGACTGTGCCGTTCAGGTTCATATAGTCGTAGATCGTTGCGCTTACTGTGGCTATCAGGAGCGACGTTATCATCAGAAATACCAGTTTTAGGCCTTTCTTGTAGTTTACGTTCATTTTGTTATTTCACCTCCCTTTCGCCTTCTTCGTTCCTTCAAACTCTCGAGCCACATTCTTGCGAGGACGTAGATGCTGATGCCTAGGACGAGAATGCAAGCTATTGCCAAGGCAACGGCTGAGACCACGAAGGTTCCTTGTCCCCAAGTCGGCTTGTAGAGCACGTACATTGTGGCTCCTGCGATTGCGGTGCCTGCGCCTATTGCGATGTACCACCATCTGGGTTTGAAGAAGATGTATGTGCCTGCTCCCACTACGAACGTGTCGAAGGCCACGATTCCGATGAACGTGCCTTCCCAGGACATGGGCGGCGCTATGAGCAGCGGATGCAGTGCCAGCTCGGCATAGTTGGAGAGGAAGAACGCAGTGATGGAGAGGGCTGGGATAGTGACGGTGAACATTATCACTTTTGCGTAGGTCAGCAGTTTCTTCAGGTATCCTAGATAGACGTTGAGGGCTACGACGTTTGCCAGAGCTACGACGAGGTAGATTACGCTGTACCAGAACCGCATGTATTCGTCGAAGAGTTGCATGAATTCCCGGCTGACGATGAGTTGCCCGAATCCTGCGAGTGCAGCTACCTGGTACAGGTATGGCAGATGCCATGGGAAGTGCCTGTCAAGAAGGCAAGCAAGTAGGCTGATGGCTAGGAATAGGTCTACTCCCAACAGTATGAAGAACTCTGGCTGCAGCGAGGGTGGCAATCTCGGTACCGTACCCGAATGTCCGGTTTCTCGTTATTTAAGTCGTATGAATCTGGAATCCAAGTCCGGATTAAACGTAAAGATGCGACCGAAGAAAATAAATCTTCTGTCTTAAGATGGCAGATATCTGCCGAGTGCAAAAAAGCAGCATGGTCAAGGCTGTATTGAATGCTGATTCTTTGGGAGTGCAGTGGCGGGGATGGCGAGGTTCTTGCGGATTTCGTGTGCCAGGGCTTCTGCGTGCCCGTCGCGGTAGCTGTCAGTGATGACTTGTCTGGGTTTTGCGCGTTGGACGTATTGGATGAGTTCAGTGTAGTCTGAGTGGTCGCTGAGGGCTATTGTGTACTGCCGTGTGCCTGTTTGACGTTGGGGTAGGTTGAATTCCCAGCCGCTGACGGATATGCGGAAGGCGTTTTGGCCGACTTTGGCTTGTGAGTTCATGTGGTAGAATGCCACGCATGGATAGTTGCTTTCCAGAAGCTCCTTGCCGTTCAGCTCGTCTGAAAGCATCAGCGGGCCTATGTGCATTCCGTGTTGTTCGCAAACCCTTGAGACGTGGTAGACTCTTTCGGGGGCCAAGAATGGTGCTTTGATGCCTGCGTCGCGCAGGATCTCCATGACTTCCTGGAGTTTACCGTGATAGCCGAAAACGTAGACTGCGCCTTGTTTGAGGCCTTGTTCGACCAGCGATATTAGGGTGCGTTTGACGTCTTTCTTGAAGGCACGTTTGCATGAGGGGTTTCCGTAGGTGGCTTCCATGACGAGTATGTCGGTTTCGAGTATGGGTGTATTTTCGATTTTGAAGTCGCCTGTATAGACAATTCGCGTGCCTTCGGCGTCGTCTATGAGGACTTGTGCTGAGCCGAGTATGTGGTCGGCAGGGAAGAAGGTGAGGTTTTCTTCTTCGAGTTGCATAGTCTTGCCATATTCCAGCGTTTCAACTGGGCCGTTTGTGAGGGAGAATTGGCCCATCATTGCGGCGATGAGGTCGCGTGTGGCTTTGGTCATGAGAACTCTCTCGCAGTGTCTGAGGCTCTGCTGAAGGCCCATCATGTGGTCCGCGTGCGCATGTGTAACCACTCGTAGCGGCTTGGTTTCGTCGTAGGCGTCGCATGCAACATGGTTGCCGAGTAGCACTGCGCCGCGGTGGGTTATCGTGGCCTTCTCCGTAGACTGAGCACCAAGAGAGTAGTGCGCGTGCGTGTTTCTAAACGTTTTCCGAAGTAAGCCAGTCGATGAGCCATCGTGGGTTTTTACATTCGATTTTGGCTCTTATTGGGCCGAGTGGTGACTCGGCTTCTTGTTGGCAGAAGGATACGTGTCCTGCATACGCGACTTGCCTGTTGAGGCAGAAGCTGATGGTGTTGCGGTCGATGCTTGCTACGAGGACTTTTCTTGCTGCTGCTCTGATGTGTTCTCTGCGTAGGAGGTCGTGGAGTTTGGTTAGGGCTTCAGAACCTTTGCCTGTGGCCGAGATTTTTACCCCCCTATACATAGGTTCAACTTTGGTTTCAACGGCACCGAACATGTTTTCTATTGCGTGTTTGACTTTTTCTTCGGTTTCGGTGGGGTTGACGTCGGCCTCGATGCGGAAGGTTACTTTTTCCATTTGGCCTCGACCTTTCTGAGGGTTTCTACGATTTCTTGTTTGACCATGTTGATGTCGTCTTCGTTGATGATAACGTGTTCGGCCATGGCTATGGCGTTGCCGAGGCCCACGCTGAGTTCGCGGGTGTCGCGTTCGTGGAAGGTCTCCACGTCCGCGCGCGTGCGCGGGTCGTCGCTTCTTCGTCTTTTCCAGAGCCGTTTGAGTCGGGTTTCAGGCGACGAGTGGATGGCGATGAGCGTGAAGTTCTTGAAGTGTTTCTTGAATTCTTCTGCCTCGTCCAGGCTACGCAGGCCGTCCACGAAGATCTTCTGGCTGTTTGCAGCCTCGATCTTTGGGATGCATCTTTTGGCGACGATGCCTTTGCCTTCTTCTTCTCTGAGTTTGAGCATAGTCTGGCCTGTGCTGGCGGGGGTCGGCTCTAGACCTCGTTTCCGGGTTTCTTCTCGTATGACGTCGCCCATGATTACGATGGCGTAGCCGTTTTCGGAGGCTGCGTTTAGGACCAAGGATTTGCCTGAGCCGGGCATGCCTGCGAGGCCCACTACGAACTGGTTAGACGTCATCGCGCATCCTTCTGCTGCGTGTTTGGTTGTTATGTGAATTGGGTTTACGTTAAAAGCATTTATGAAGGAGTGGAGTGAAGATTTACGGTGAGGCGACAAAAAGTGACAGGTCCGATACGCGGTTTCATTGCGTTCGACATGGACAACGAGGCGGTTCTGAGCAAGATGACGCACGTGCAGAACGTGCTCCTCAAGACAGGCGCCGACCTGAGGCCCGTGGAACCCAAGAACGTACACATAACCGTCAGATTCCTAGGCGACACCACGCCAAACATGGTTAACAAGGTTCACGAGGAAATGAAGAAAGTCAGGTTTACGGCCTTCAACGCCAAAATCCACGGAGTAGGTGCCTTCCCGAACACATACTACCCGCGCGTCGTGTGGGCAGGAATAACCGACGGCGCCGAGATGCTGAGCAGCATATTTGAGCAGCTTGAGCCTCGGTTGCATGAGTTGGGGTTTGCGCCTGATCCGAAGGGGTTCAGTCCTCACTTGACGATTGCGCGGGTGAGGTCTGGAAGCAACAAGGACGCGCTGGCCAAGTGTATCGTGCAGAATGCGGATGTTGATTTCGGGGTGGTGAGAGCGGCGTGTCTCAGGCTCAAGAGCAGCGACCTCACGCCCCATGGGCCTATCTACGCAACGCTGAAAGAGCACTGCCCCTAGGCAGTGCCAGAAAGGATAAGTGATCATGCAAGACAGGATTGTGAAGGTTTGTGCTGAGATTCTGAATGAGATCACGCCCAGCAGGCAGAGGCGTGCCGAAATATCCACGGTGGCCAAGAAGCTTGAGGCCAGAGTGGCTTCGGCCTGCAAGAAGCAAGGCGTGAAGGCAGCTGTTCGCGTCGAAGGGTCAGTAGCGAAGGACACGTGGCTCACCGATGAGCCTGATGTGGACGTTTTCATGCGCGTATCCACGAAGATCCCACACGAGTCGCTGGGCAAAACGTGCCTGAAGGTCGCCAGAAAGGCCACGGAGGGTTCGAAGCAGGTCGAAAGGTTCGCTGAACACCCGTATCTCGAAGCCTTCATGAATGAGGTGCGCGTAAACATCGTGCCCTGTTATGATGTGAAGCGTGGAGACTGGCACAGTGCCACCGACCGAACGCCGTATCACACTGATTTCATCAGGAAGTGCCTGAGGAAGCAGTTGCAGGGTGAAGTGCGGCTTCTCAAGAAGTTCATGAAAGGCATCGGCGTCTACGGTGCCGAAATCAAGGTAGGCGGTTTCAGCGGCTACTTGTGTGAACTTCTTGTGCTGCATTACGGTGGCTTCGTGGACGTGTTGAAGGCGTTCGCGCGGCACAGGCAGCGGATACTCGTGGACATCGAAGGCCACTACAAAGGCAGGGAGAACGAGATTGAGCTTCTGTTCAAGGAGCCGCTGGTGATCGTTGACCCAGTGGACAGGGGGAGAAACGTGGCCTCAGCCGTGCAGGCTCAGAAACTACACAACTTCGTAGCAGGAGCAAGGGCCTTCCTCAACAGGCCTGACAAGAGCTTCTTCTACCCGCCGAAAGCAATTGCCCTGTCACTGAAGGAATTCAGGAAAAGGCTTGCTGAACGAGGCACTGCGATCGTTGCAGTGGCCTTCGAACAGGTCGAGGCAGTTCCAGACATCCTATGGGGACAGCTCTACAAGTCTCAGCGTTCTCTGCACAAGCTTGTCGAACTGAACGATTTTCATGTCTTGAGAGACCTCGCGTGGAGCGACGAGAAGGCCGCGTGCATGTTCATTCTCGAGCTGGAGGACTGCTGCATCCCGCCTGTAAAGAAGCATTCGGGACCACCGCTTGACAAGGAACACGAATGTGAGGACTTCCTAGCGAAGCACGTGGGCAAGTCGGGCACGGTTGCTGGGCCTTACATTGAGGATGGAAGATGGGTTGTTCAATTGCGAAGGAAGTACACTGATGTGTGCGTGTTGCTTCGTGAGAGGCTGAAGGACGGGGGAAAGAGCGCAGGCGTGGCTGAAGGGATTGCGCAGAAGCTTCGGAGGGGCTTCAGAGTTCTAGTCAACGAAGAAATCACGGAGGCTTACGGAAAGAACAGCGAGTTTGCAGCGCTTCTGACCGAGTTTCTGTCGGGCAGACCCAAGTGGCTAGAAGCCGTTGAGGCCTAGAATCAGCATGGCCGCGCCGAAGATCCAGCAGTAGAATGCGAACAGATAGAACCTGTTGTTTTCAAGGGTTTTGTGCAGCAGCTTCAGAGCTACGTAGCCTACGAGCGTGGCGACCACCGCGCCCACAGCAATCTCGGCCAGCCCGAAGCCTGACTGCATTAGAGCCCCGCGTTCCTCGTAGGCGGTTAAACCGAGTGCGCCGATTATGGCTGGTATGGACATGAGGAACGAGAATCTGAATGCCTTTTCGCGTTTCAGCCCCAGCAACAGCGCCACTGCTATAGTGGTTCCGCTTCGCGAGATGCCTGGGATCGTGGCTATGCCCTGTGCGACGCCGAATACCAGCGCGGTCTTGTAGGTCAGTACATCTGTGTTTTCGCGCGCGAGTTTCGAGGCGTAGAGGAGGAAGCCGCAGACGATTAGTGCCAGTGCAATTGGTGTAACTTGGTTGAAGACGGTTTCTATGACGTTGCTGAGGACGAGGCTTGCGCCGACGATTGTGGTGGGTATGGAGCCTACGATTATTAAGGGTACGAGTTTGCCGTTTTCGCTTTTGAAGTCTCGGTGTGCGAGCGCGGTTAGGACGTTTTTGATGTCTTTTCTGAAGAAGACGAATATCACGATCAGAGTGCCTATGTGTAGTGTTACAGCGTAGAGTATGGGCAGGTCGAGGCCGAGGAAGTGGGCAGTAAGTCTCAAGTGACCCGTGCTCGAGATGGGCAGCCACTCCGCAATGCCTTGGACTATGCCAAGTATGATTGCGTCCAGCAGATTTGCCAAGCGCTCACGCTCTCTTAGCGTGCCTTTCTGGGCTAGGTTAGATTTAAAAGATTACCCATGCACTACTATGCCACGGTGCACAAGCATGAGCGAATACCCACCCGGAAGCAAAGAAGACCGTAAGATGCTCGCACAGATGCCTGAGGAGCAGTTGCTTGATTGTTTTTTCCTGCAGATACGTAACCTGTGGCGCGTGGACGGCCTGTACTTTCTGGGCATAGAGAAACGGTTCGGAACCGAAGCTGCCACGGAGATTGACGCAGACGTGTGGAAAACCATGGCCACGATCGAGGCAAAGAGCCTGCAGAAGCTGTTCAAGATAGGCGAAAACTCCGACGTGTCGACCATCATAGATGTGCTGCGCAAGTCAGGCTGGGCACTGGACCAGCCGTTTAAGACGGTTGAAGTGAGTGCTGAACATGCTGTATTGAGTGTCGATCGTTGCAGGACGCAGGAGGCGCGGCTGGGCAAAGGCCTAGAAGAGTTTCCATGCAAGAAAGTGAGATTCGGCTACCTGGAGAACTTCACAAAAACACTAAACCCGAAGGCCGCAGTAAACTGCCTCACCTGCCCACCGGACAAGCACCCGAAAGAAACATGGTGCAAATGGGAATTCGTACTACAGATTTGACAGTTTGCACGCGCGCTTTTTATGCTAGCGAAACGCCTTTTTCCATGTTGAAGGCACATGTGGGCTGTGGCACACCTCTTTTGCCCCAAGGAATGTGCCCAACTCTTCGATTGTCGTGACCACTGCTTCTGCCACCTCGCCTGAGTTCGGAGCTTCCGGTTCAGCATGAACTGCCTTGACAATCAATCGACGTGTTTTTCGATCCATCAGCGGATCTATTCGGCCTATGAGCGTATCGCCGTGCAGGATGGGCATGACGTAGCAGCCGTACCTGCGTTTGGGTTCCGGTGTGTAGACTTCGAAGCGGTAGTGGAAGCCGAAGAGTTGTTCGGTGCGTTTGCGGTCAGTGATGAGATTGTCGAAGGGCGACAGCAGCGTGGTTCGTGGCCGCCAGCGTTCAGCCTCAAGCGAGTCCAGCAGTTGCAGGTCTTCGGTGTGAACGTACCATGGGCCAGCCCATGTCTTTTCGCCTTCTCGGATTTCCACTCTGACGATGCGTCCCTCGTTCTCAAGTTCAGCTAACACGCTTTCGATGTTGCGGATGCAGCCGCGAATGTAATGCTGCTGTATGTGTTTTGCGCGTGCAGCGCCGAGGGCTCGTAGCGACCTTTCAGCAACACGATGTCTGAGCTCGTGATCCGATAGCTTGTCTTTGGGTGTCCATTCAGGCAAAAAGCGCTTTGTCAGATCCCACAGTCTCTGGTTTCCTTCGCGGCTCGCAATCATGACCTTGCCCTGAGCCTTCAGGAAAGTGAGCATCATTTCCACGTTGCGTCCCGCTGTCCAACCCGTGGAGGTCCAGGGCTCGGCTGCCTTGTCTTCGAACTGGTTCGAAAGCAATTGGCCTCTGCTGCGCAGTTGACCAAGAATGTAGGAGCTGAAAGCCTTGTTCTTCTTCATCCAACCTCGAACATTCACTTCCCAAGCCGAGTCGCCTGCGGCGAAGCCACGTTTCAAGGCGCTGAAAATCGGGTGGTCCTCGGTGAGCACGATTGACGTGGCTTGCGCCCAGTCGTCAATGAGGCGTCGTTCCTTCCACAGAAGCGTGTCCACGAGCGAGGAGTCGTAGGGACCTATCCTGCTCCAGAGCACAAGAAGGTGGCTGGGGGCCACTACGCGCATAGGATCGATCTGCAGGTACCGTAGGCTCTGCATCACGTCCATAATGCCTTCGCAGTCCGCGACAGGTTGAGGCCCGGCGAGACGCTGACGCACGATTGCCAATCGTCTGGCAGTCTGCGGCGTAATCACGCGAGTGGCCTTCACGGGCAAAGGGAACCACCAGACGAATCGGTGCTTCGGCGTCGGCGACGAGGACCCAACACGGCCTTTTCGTAGACGATTTCCGTTTTCTTCGGAAGCTTGAAGCCCAGTGTTTCGAGCGTTGTAGCTATTGGTGGATAGTTGCATGTGAACGCGTAGAGCTTCTTGATCTTCTTTGCGTGGCAGTAGGATTTGAGGAATCTCGCCATGTCAGTTACTGCACCGCATGTTCCGTCTATGTAACATGTTTGCATGGTGTTCTTGTGCCATTGTGTGGCGGTGGCGTCGTCTGTGAGGATGAGGCCATCGAATCTTCCATTCGCATCCATGTGCACTATGGCATTCCGTTGGTTGATGAAGCGTGTAAGGTGCTTCTTGCCAAGCGAGAACCAGTGGAACAGCACCGAGTAGAGGCCCGCAGATTCGCGGTATGTCTCGGAACGTTGTAGGTACTGCCACAGTCCTTCGAGATCGGCCTTCACAGCCCAACTAGCGCCGTCACTGTCCTCGTCGGCGAAGCGTCTGCATTCGGCTTCGGCGAACTCGGCAACTGGACTGAACTCGAGCTTCCTCAGTAGCCTCTGCGCAGCCACGTTATCAGAGTCAGTCACAAGCCGAGCGGTCCTCACGCCTTTCTTGCCGACGTACTGGAGGCATCGTCTTGCTATGGCTTCGGCGATTCCCATCCGTCTGTAGTCGGGGTCGGTTCTTGCGCCGCGCAGCCACGCTTCGTGAGGATTGTCGATGCTGACGTAGGAGACGCCCACTGGTACGCTGTGAACTGTGGCCACGAACACGCGGCCTTCGCGGTCTTCAAGCCAGCTGTCCCAAACTTCCTGAATGTAGTCTCCCCAACTCCATGTCTTGCGGCAGAAGTTGAACGCTGCCTCTCGGTCGGATCTGCGGGCCTTCCGCACGCTGACCTTGAGATGCGCTTTTTTCTTACGAACGGAGGCAGCAGAGCTTTCGGTATCCAGTTCTCGCACCGCACTGGGATAGACAAACTGCTCTATTTAAGGCCAACTAGCATGCGGAGAGGCTTGCTCAGCAATATGGAAAGCACGGTCCAGCGGGCGACCAGTGAAACTCTGCAAAAGGATTATAGATTAGTTCTGGGATTCTATGCTTGGAGAAGCAGAAGAGAACCTGAAGGCTTCGGAGAGCTCGTGGTTGCATGGAGTTTTGTGACAAGTGTGGCTCTCGCATGATTTGGACCCAAGAAGGTTTCCAGTGCTCAAAATGCGGAAATGTGACTCACGCGAAACCTGAGATACAAACGATAAAGGAGAAAAGAGCAGATGCTTCTGACTTCATTTACGTATCTGGCAGGCCAGGGAACAGCAGTGTTAAAGCTCAAAGAGAGTGCCCGAAATGCGGAAACAAAGAAGCCTTCAACTGGCTCTCAGGAATCTCGGGCGAGCATGCGGGGATAGGGCGGGAAAGAACCGTGAAGCATCTTAGATGCACAAAGTGTTCGCACACTTGGGCCGAATCTTGATGGCGCGCGCACGTGATACGTTCTTCACGTCTCGAGTAATGACATACAAACTCTATGTTATCAGGCATAACGCCATATGTGCATCGCTGCGAAAGTGTTTAATCCTCCTTGGCATTGCTCTCAGAGAGACGGCGTGACAGGCATGAAAGTTGTGGGCATCGTAGGCAGTCCAAGGCAAGGAGGAAACACCGAGACCTTGACTCGCATTGCGTTGGAAGAAATAGTCAAGGAGGGTCTTGAGACGGAGCTCATCAGCCTAGCTGGAAAGAAGATAGAAGCCTGCGATGGCTGCCGAGGCTGCGTGAAGACTGGCAAGTGCCACTTCAAAGACGATTTCGAAGTCATTTTTGCCAAGATGAAGGAGGCTGATGGAATTATCCTGGCAACTCCGGTCTATTATGGCGCGGCCACACCGCAGATGACAAGCCTCATCAGCAGATTCTACAGCACACGAGGCAAACCCTTCAAGAACAAAGCTGGCGGACCGATCGTCGTGGCGCGTCGGGCTGGCCA
>CAYHAK010000018.1:0-25836 GCA_964354625.1 uncultured Candidatus Bathyarchaeia archaeon | reverse complement strand
CTGCTGCGTGTTTTTCGCTGCAGCATTCAGGCTGTCAATCGTGCTGTTGTAGTTGCCCAGCAGCACGGCAGCGTTGGAGAAGTTGCCCTGAGTCACATTGGCGATGATGCGGTTTGCGTGGGTGGCAAGCGACGCAAAGAACGTAAGCTGGGCGGGAAAATCAAACTCACCGCCCGGCGCCGGGCTCACCTGCGTGTGTGACAGCGCACGCACAAGCGGTATGCTACCCCGAGTGGGCCGGAGAGTGTTACGAGGGGCCTTGGACGCCTGGCAACCAACCGTGCCACCCACCGTTCCGGAACTCCTTTTGGTAGATGAGGCCGGTGGTGCCGCGTACAAAGACTTCGATGTCTATCGAACCACTATACGTGAACGTTGCGGCTGTTGGTGACGCGGTCAGCGTCCCGCCGAGGTTTGTCCAGCCGGACCACCCGATCGTTGCGTTCCACGTTTTCTGATACAGGGCGCCGTTCGTGCCCTGTGCAAAGACGTCGCTACGACTTGTTGAGCTTAAGCCATATACACTGGTTCCGGGTCCGGTACCCGGTGCAACCTGCCCGCCGATGAGGTACCAACCCGCTATGTTGCTAGGGATGTAATACTCCCACCCATAGACGGCGCCGTTCGTGCCTCGCACATAGACCTCGATAAAACCAGTAGGCCGATATGCGGCTGCGGGTGACGATGTCAGCACCCCGCCACGGTTTTGCCAGCTGGTCCAGCCGGCCGTTGAGTTCCACGTACGCTGATACAGGGCGCCGTTCGTGCCCTGTGCAAAGACGTCGACACGATTGTTGGTTGAGGAGGCCGCCGGTCTAGTACCCGGTGCAAGTTGCCCACCTCTACTGTACCAGGAGGAAAACCACACTCCTTGATATAACTCTTTCACATAGACTTGGCCGGTGGTGCCGCGGACGTAGACGTCGATCTTGTTAGACGACCGCGAGCGCATAAGCGGGGGGCGCGTTCGTGATCAATCGAATCGAGAAAGTGCAGTATCTACTCGTGGTTTGTGGAAAACAACAACCGCTCGATAAGAAGGCTGGCATCGTGTTGCTCGAAGAGCTCGGCGTGCACGCGGCCGTTACGAACCCATCAGACTCGCCTTGACGTGCTCGTCATAGATATATAGGTGGACTCTTCGCGCGATGGTTACGCGACGTCCGTCGTACAAGGGATCACGCTTCGGCAGCAAGCTGTCGATGACTGCTGGCGAGAAGGTCAACCTCGAACCTGACAGCTCTGCAACAATGCTTGTTGAAAAAAAAGGGTAGGCGAAAAGGGAGCTACCTTTTCGCCGATACTTCGAACGGCTAATACCCCCAGTATCCGATCATATAAACGGCACCGTCGGTGCCGCGTCCAAAGACCTGAATGCTCCCAAACAGATCCGACACAGCTGGCGAGGACGTCAGCTTGCCGCTGCCGATACTCAGAAACGGTGCAAAGCCCGTTGAGAGCGTCCAGTGCGACCAATAGGGAACGCTGTTCTTGCCCGTCACTATGAGATCTTGTGTGTTTACGGGTGCCGAGTTTCCTCCGGGGCCGGTGCCTGCGAGGGGACTCCCGGCGGTGGGCTTGTACCAGGGGGTCCACGTGGATCCTCCGTTACCGCTCCACCTCGAATAGAGGGCGCCGTCGCTGCCGCGCCCATATACTTGAATATAACCAGGCGCGGGCGTAACGACTGCTGGAGACGACGTCAGGTATCCGCCGAGGTCCTTCCAGCCAGAGCCGTCCCAGTTTAAGTGGTAGAGGTGGTGGTTCGTACCGGTGACAAAAACGCCTATCGTACCACCCGACCCACCATAGGCATACGCGGCAGGGCCAGTGTCTGCGAGGAGCTGTCCGCCGACCGTATACCATGGCGTCCAGGAACGAGCCCCATCCGAAGTCCACCTCGAATAAAGGGCGCCGTCGCTGCCGCGTACAAAGACATCCATCAGACCGGAGTCTCGTGACACTACTCCGGGTGCCGAGGTAAGCTTCCCACCGAGTGATGTCCACGGCCCCCAGACGCCTTCTATTTGATCGTATCCCTTGATATAGAGTTGGTCATTCGTGCCACGGGCAAAGAGCTCAAGGCTAATCGAGTCCGGTGCCCACGTACTGACGGCTGGTGCTCCGATGATCTTCCCGCCAATGGACGTCCAGGTACCCCAGCCGCCCAGGGGATTGTCCACAAGTACAGTGTTGCCATTTAATCTCACAGCTACATCGCTTGGCGCCGCGGAGAACCAGGTAGTCCAGGTTGGAGCGTTTTTACCGCCACCAAGCGGTACCCAATAGTTGTCGTAGAAGTAGAAGTCAAAAGCCGGAGAACCTCCAGAGCTGTGAGTCTGCCAGACCTCCTCGTAGTTCGTGTAGTCATAGTATCCCGAATAAGTGGCAGAAAGAACCAAGTTGTTTCCACCCGTAGACGCGTCAAGGGTCCAAACCTGTGTTGAACCTTGATAGGCATCGAAGTGGGTAACGCCAGCGTCGGTGGTAATGATAAATGTGTAGGTAGCTCCTGGGGTCAGAGCCATGGCATTCGGATTATAGTGATAGGTGGGGTTACTTGGTCCGCCACTTGTCCATGAGTAGGTTAATCCCCAGGTACCATAGGTATTAGAAAATCCGAGCTGATCGTAGCTTCCACTATTATCGAAAGCTGAAAGGAGAACGTAATAGAATTCATCTGACAGAGGTGCAGAATTGGGAATCCCAATACTCATGCTAATGGTGCGCGCAGTGTCGCTCCCCGAGTAGCCGCTGGAAGCATACCAGTGAGTATCATATGCTGGGGGAGATTCAGGAGCTACAGGCGTTGCGAGTGAAGGAAATATGGTACGCCCGTTAACTACGGGGAAGGATTGCCCCTTGGTCCAAGACAACTCAGGTATAGCTCCGACTGTGCCGGCAGGAAGCGTTAGCGAGGTCGCAACTCCTGCGGTCTTCGCACCGCTTGTTCCTCCTGCATTGCCCGCCGCGCTTACGCTTGCAGAGCTGACACAGACTGCACAGAGCGAGACGAGCACGATGGTCGCTAAAACGATACTAATAAAACTTCGTTTATGGTTCATAGTCACTTCCTTCGGCAGCGCACAATCAGGCTGCCGCCTCCGTGTGAAAACGTATAAACCTGCGCGCATACATAATAAAGGTTATGTGACACGGGATTGTTACAATATGTCCAGACGCCATTTACTCATTGAAGTTAGGTTTCCACTCAACGCTTAGAATAACGGCCTTTTTGACTCTAATAACAGCGTCAGAACAAAGCCATCATGTAATGTGAGATGCGGTTCATGCATAAAGTAACGACCAGGAGGGGAAAAATGATTGTCCAGGCCGTATTTTTTGCTGGAGGCGAGGCAGAGCTTTTTTGTCGCGATGGCAGAAGTGAAGACAAAAGCATATGAAGACTCCGAAACGAGCTTGGATAATACCCAGGCACTAAATGCGCTCGTTTCAAGTTTCAGAACCGCTGCGAAAACAGGACAAGAGCCTGAGAGATCTAAATTTAAGCGCCCGAGAGAAGACTCGCTGAATAAACTCAATCCATTGTGATGTTTAAATTTATCTAAACGATTTTCTTTAAGAAGCTTTGACTTCAAGAGATGATGCAATGTGAGGAAGGATCTCGTTGCCTTGTTTTCTATCGCTGCTCTTGTGGCGCTGGCGGCATTTGTCGTGTTTGCCGCTCAATATGCGCAGCCGGAGGCACCTCGAACGACTACTGGAACAACTACAACTATGGCAACAAGTATAGGGGGGACTCGAACAACTACAACTATGGCAACAAATATAGGGGGGCTGCCCCCTTTCGCAAACCCCGATTTCGACGTACTGCTACGTCCGCCTATTGTCACTATTCCAGAGAGTGGGGGATCAGTCAGTGTGTTTATCACATTGAAAGCGACAAAGCTGAATACTAGCGAATTACTAGTTCTTAAAACGGATTCCAAGATCCCAGGATACGCAGCTGACTTCAAGCCCACATCAGTAACGCTCCATCCCGGTGATTTGACCAGTATAGAGTTAACGGTCTTTATCCCTAGCGGGATCCAGAAGGGCACCTACCCAATGTCCATTGTAGCGATAGGGGAAACGACTCAAGGCGGAAGCTGGCTGATAATTGTAGTTGGTCTTGCACAGCCAATCCCGCCACCCTAGCAGTCTAACTACGAGGGACGACTTCTTAACCGATAGCCTTCGAGGATGTTTACGAGGAAGCTTAAAGGGTATACAGCGTATGTAGTTTGAACGTCTAGATAGAAGAACTGCTTGCCGAAGTCGTCCCGCAATTTCGGTCCTATCTAGGTTAGCTTGATTGTAAGATTCCAACGAGTGAGACGCGCTGTGATGTCAGCCGTGGTGCGGCGGAATCGCGACCTAGCCCGGCTTTGTTTTGATGCTTCACCCTACCGCCTAGCGCAACGCGATAGTACTGCGAGGGGGGCCTAACGTGCCTGGTTTCTCGTAGACTCCTTTCAGTATGCGTAGTTCCCTAGGGCGGAGCAAGCTTCAATATGCCCATATGTGCTGATAGGGCTCGTCACGGACCACATATCCGAGGCGGCTCAGAAGGCTTAGCAATTTGGGATGTTGGGGTTCGCCGTCACTGTCAAGGTGATATGAAGCGATGCTCCACTTGGGCCTATATCGTTCGATCGTATCTTGAGCCCCTAAGATTGCCTGCTCCTCTGCCCCTTCGATATCCATTTTGATGAAATCAACTGTTGCTATGTCGTGGCTATGACAGAAATCATCGATGGTGATCGTACTGATCTGCATTTTTCTGGACCTTCGGTTGGTGTTTTCTGTCGCCTTAATAATGCTCGAGTTTGGCCCGCAGTAATCAGACACGTTGATTTCGGTTGTTCCGGCAATGTCGGACACCGCTTCTCGCACAATCGTTACGTTTTTGATTCCGTTACAGTTTATATTGCGCTCTAGAATCTCAAAAGTGACGGGTTCAAAGCAAAAAACTCTCCCTTCTATGCCGATCATTTCAGAGACTAGGAGCGCAACGGTCCCCACGTAGGCTCCGATGTCAAACACCACGTCGCCGTTTGAAGGGTGCATCTTGGAATTCATGAAATAGGACCATATGAATGATTCGTATAAGATGAGGCCGATGCCGCCCTCGAGCAGCGCCTGGTCAGACGCTCCTAATTGGAAGTCATAGAACAGCCTAAACCTTCCGAAATCAAGGAACGGCACATTATTCTTGTCATATTTGATGTGTCGTCTCGTTATTTCTGACAGTATCTCGTTATTGTTTCGCAGCGCTTTCCAATAGGCAACGCTCATCCGCTCGCGCAAAGAACAAGGGGATCTAGTATTGCGGAGAATTTTGCTCATTCTCTGCAGTCTTCTGGCATAGTGCTGTGCTTTCATGCTCGCGTGTGCTGATCAAAACCTCAGTCGGTCGCGTAATGGCTAACCCTCTCACGCTCGCGATCAATTATAGCGTTTCGACAGACATAGTCTGAGCTATGGTCCCATAAAAGTCTTACCGTGCAACTGCTAATCGTCGAAAACGCGAACAGCTCGAGTCCTAATCGCGAGGCGGCCGTTACAAGTGATGCCGCTACGATCCCTGTTACCACAACTAAAGATCTACAACCGCCCCTGGGATCCGAGTTTGAAGAACCGCCGCTTGGATGCGGTTAGCATGCGTGTCACTTAGCTAGATGCAATGGTTTTTACTCCTCCCAACTTAGCAGGTAGTCGAGATGCCGGGTGACGTTTCCGTCAAGACCAACGTCACAGAAACGCTCATACGAACGTACAAGTAGCAGCAGGATGAGAGTTGAACCGCGGGTTTGGCCTGCGGCAGTTGCATGCCCAATGAAGATTACCGTATTATCGCCTGATTTGTCGAACAACTGTCTATTCAGAGCCCATTTACTGGCGGGGGTGCTGCAGAGAAGATATGAGGTGGAGATTGCGGGCCCGCTATTCGGCAGCGGCATCTGGGGCTCATTGGCGCAAGAAACGAGCGTCCCGTATCATGTCATCAAACTGGAGCGAGGCATAGCACCTTATCGGCAACTGAGCACGCTGTCGAAGCAGATCGATGGCGACATTACGTACGCCAGCAAGCCGCTCTGCACGAGTTTTGGAGTTGGAATTCTTAAGAAGCTGCGCGACCACATCCCCCTCATCCTCGATATTGATGATTGGGAGGTGGGGTTCACCAAAGATTATTTCGCGCGTTTGTCCGTCGCCAGCCGAGCGCGTTATCTGGCCAATTCCGCTCTTTGGCCGTACTCGATGAATTCCGCGGTTAATAAGTACCTCGGCGAGACTCTTGTGCGGGCTGCCGACGCGCTAACCGTTTCGAATACGTTCTTGCGCGAACGGTTTGGAGGGGAGATCATCCATCACGGACGAGACACGGCGGCCTATGATCCCAAGAAATTCGATCCCCAATCAATCAGAGCGCAACACAACATAGCGGAGTCTGACAAGATCGTGATGTTTACGGGCACCCCGAGACGCCATAAGGGACTCGAGGATCTCATCAAATCAACGTGCCTCATTGAAGATGCAAACGTCAAACTGTTCGTCCTAGGCTTTAACAGCGAAGATGGATACTCCGTTGAGCTCGCAAAAACGGCGACAGAACTACTCGGAGCGAGATTTGTCGGACTCGAGATGCAGCCTTTTGCCTCAATGCCGGCGTGGTTATCGATCGCAGACTTGGTTGTGATCCCCCAGAAACGCAGTGTCGCCTCACTTGGACAGATGCCTGCAAAAGTGTTCGATGCCATGGCAATGGCTAGACCAATCGTCGCCACGAACGTTAGCGATCTCCCCCAAGTCTTATCCAATTGTGGCTGGATCGTTGAACCCGGCGACCCAAGTGAACTCGCCATCGCTATCCGCTACGTCTTGACTCACGCCGACGAAGCAGAGGCAATGGGACGCCGGGCTCGAGAAGAGTGCATTCGCAAATACAGCTGGGACGCGCTCGAAAGAATCTTGGTGCACATGTTCAGGACGTATGAGTCCAGCTAGTCCTGCCCGTCAAAGAGTTCGCCGATTTCTTACGAGAACGGGATGCTGAATCGCTTAAAATCACTCGCCGGTGATCTTATGATTCACGTGGGAGCTTCCGCGTGTGGATCCGGGCGATGCAGCTGAGATCGATGCAAAGCCTACCTCCTGAATGTTCTCATCTGGCCTTATTGCAGCCAGCATCGTAACCTGCAAGTTTGCTAAAAAGAAGAACCCGCGTATCGGCGTATCGGCGGACGAAAACGTAAAATGTGATATATAAAGACCGACGTCAGCTGTCTCGGCGAGATCCTCTCGGGTAACGATCGCCCAATCGGCTAGCAACGGTGTTACATTTCAACGGATGTTCGTCAACAACAGAAAGCCCTCTTGGGGAAAAAAAGTGCAAGATTTAGAGAGTAAAATCCGCATAGGGGTCGCGTGGAGCGGTCTTGCGCAGGTCGGCGTACAACTAGCAAGCCTTGCGATATCGGTTATTTTGACGCGTCTTTTGTCTCCACAAGATTTTGGGCTCATTGCGATGATAGTAGCGTTTACGGGCTTTGCAGCCGTTTTCTCGGATATGGGGTTCGGAGCAGCCTTAGTTCAGCAATTGGATTTGCAGCAGCACCATAAGAACGCCGTCTTTTGGCTCAGCGTTGGCACGGGCGCACTTATAACGCTGATTATCTTTGTTGCAGCTCCGTACATCGCATCCTTTTACGGCGTGCCGGCGCTCCAGCCGCTCACCGTGGCACTCTCAGTGATTTTTTTCATCAACGCGTTTGCCACGGTAAAGGTCGCACTGCTCCAAAAAACGATGAACTTTCGCCCGCTGGCGACTGCCCAGTTAACAGCCACCGTGCTCTCAGGTTTACTGGCAATCTACTTGGCTTTCAGCGGTTTCGGTGTTTGGAGCCTCGTAGCAATGTCCGTCGCCTCGGCGATGGTCTATGTCGTGGTGCTCTGGATCATCGCACCGTGGCGACCTGATCTCTCACTGCGATGGGACGCACTGAGGGACCTTTCGAAGTTCAGCAGAAACTTGCTGGGTTTCTCCATTTTCAATTACTGGGCGAGAAACGGTGACAATTTGCTCATCGGTCGATACGTCGGCTCAGCTGCTTTGGGGATTTATGCACGCTCGTACAGTATTTTGTTGCTGCCGGTGTGGCAGGTATCGGGCGTTATTTCAAATGTGATGTTTCCCGCTCTTTCGTCGATCCAAAAAGATGTGGAGCGGGTGAGAGAGATGTATCTAAGCTCTTTAAGCGTCATCTCGCTGGTGACGTTTCCCTTGACGTTGGGGCTGCTGGTCGTGTCCCGATCCTTTGTGTTGGCGTTGTTTGGCGATAAGTGGGCGGGAATGATTCCAATTCTTCAGGTTTTTAGCCTTCTTGCGGTTATTCAATCGATTTCTACAACTGTCGGATGGATCTATCAGTCACAGGGACGGACCGATATCATGTTCCGGTGGGGACTCTTAGCCGGCTCCATATACGTCATTTCGTTCGTTGTGGGTTTGCGTTGGGGCGCAGTGGGCGTGGCTGTCGCGTACACCATTGCTAATTTTTTGCTATGGTACCCCACGTGGTCGGTCCCTGCCCGTCTTATAGATCTCAACTTCGTCACCATGCTCAGAAGACTGGCTCCTACATTCTGCGGTGCGGCAACCATGGCCTTTGGCATATGGGTTCTCGGCCTGATCATTCCGAACGGCTGGTCCTACGGTACCCATTTGGCACTCCAGGTTGGCTTCGGCGCGATTGTCTATTGGATCTTTGTCCGTGCGCTCCACGTCGAAGCTTACGCAATAGCGTCCCGTTTAGTCGCAGCATATTTGAGACAAGTGCGGACGGGTTGAGAAGGAACCCGGGATTAGCAAGCTTTGGAAACGAAAGTGGCGACGGGCGCCCCCAGTCTTTGGCGTTTTCTTCGTGCATATCGCTTCGCTCAATCCAACGATACCTGACGATAGTCAATACGGCATCAAATTCAGCTGTATCTCAATCGTTTCAATTTATGCTTTTTGAATCCGGTCATTACTTGATCTCAGCGAAGGCCGACTGCTCCTCTGCTTGAAGTACTGTTGCCACAGGACCTCTCAACATGTAGAGAGTCCTATCCGACGGTTCTGACAAGATAGACTTTACAGCTTTCTAGCCCCGAATTAAACCTTAGGCAGGTTGACGCGTGGCTAATATTCGATATGACCGCAAAAAAATCCTTCATTGCCAGTACGAAAACCCAGCCGCTTTCAAAGTGCAGATGGCAGCGCCAAACCTGGGTCTAGTTTATGGGGCTGTTAGTCCACACACGAGCAAAGAACGGTGATTGCCCTCGTAAAGCTAGGGAATGAGTGACAAGGCTGAAAGCAATGTTCGCATGTCAAAGGGATTATCAGGCCGTTACGTCACGGAAGGCACTGCGGATGTTAGCGATCGCATTGGTCAGTTCTTGATCTAACCTACGCTGCGGGCGCTGTGAATGCGCTTTCCGACTTTCCTCAATTTCCCGTGAGCTTTTGCTTCCCGCTCTCATTTTTCCTTTCTAGTTCTATCGTCTAGGTAGATATCAATCAATGGGGTCCGAGATTCCTGCACAAATCGGAGGAATGCGTGCTAATTAGAGATTTTACAATTATGTTGGCATTGGTCGGGGGCGCACTGGTTTGATCAAAAGTGGCCATTTATATCTAAACGAAACTGTATGACTACGATAGGTTTAGCGGCCGCTATGTGGAGTGCCGAAACTCGAAGTCTCCGGCTACCGTATTCGAGCGGTTTTCTAAGCCTGTTTAAAACCAGAAATACTCTCTCGATAGTGCGAGATCATGAAACGGGCGGAACAATCCTGCTGACAATATCCACGCGCGTTGTCTCGCTAGATAAGGCGATAGACAAGGTAATAAGATTGGCATAAGCCGAAAGCTAGTTTCCATCTTGTCATACATCTATCACGCAACTGGAAAAGCACATGCCCGATCTGTGATCACACTGTCAGGAGATCTGGTTACTTTGGTTACCCACCTAGGCGAATGCGCTATGCCCAGAGTGTGGTTCACTTGAGCGGCAAGCAAGCAGCTTGGGTTAAGCTATCTCCTTTCGAGCGCTTTTCCAATGCTTGTGCGAATCCTTCGCCTAGCTTCCAGTAACCCTTATAAAGCCAGAAAGGCCAAATTAGAACCGACGTTTTCGCCGCCCTATAGGGCGAGCGCTGCTACGGGGGCGCAGTGCTTGGCAGTTCCGTCAAAACGGACCACCTTTGCGCATTGGGCTTTGGAATCGACCAGAGTGTTTGTTTTTCTATCGATCAGTCAGCAGAAGTACTTCGTTCGCGATCGCTCCGCCGAAAAATGCTCCAAAAGAGTTCTTAGATTATAGCAGTTGTTCAATTTTTTTGGCTAACTCAGCGACCGTCGTTTTGCGTGATAAACTCTTTCTGAATTCAGCGCTGGCGCGTCTCGCACGCCCATCCTCGTAGTCGTTCAAGAGGCTCCTCAATACGAGCAACATCGATTCGTTGTCGTACGGAAGCATATATCCGCAGTTTCCCTCCTTTACGATGGCTGCCATCGATCCTTCGTTCGGCGCGATCGCGAGGATCGAAAGACCTAACGCTAAATACTCCCACAATTTGCTGTTTACGTGCGAAAGACACTCTTCGCACGTTGCAACGATCCCGAAATCCAGTTCGTTCATTACCGATAACGCTCTCAAGTAATTGACGTTGTCAATCGGTAAGAATTGCTCCAATTTGACTTCGGTCGCAAAGCGGCAGAAGGTGGGATCAGACCCGACACTTACCAGCGTAAACCGATGACCGTCGAGCTCAAGCACCCTCAGGGCATCTATCAGGTTTTTTATGGCCCGTTGATACCCGTAGTACGTTCGACCAACGAATCCTATCACCGGTCGCGCAGGAAACTTTACCAATTCTTTGGGCATATCCTCAATGTAATCCGGCTCAAAACCAGTTCCTAAGGGGGCTACTTTTCCCGCGTCTAGATCGAAATCAGTAATCAAAAGCTCCGCGTGCGCAGGAGATTCGACGACGACCAAATCCGCGTTGTCCACGATAGCGCGCAGTAATTCCTTCATTCTCTTGAATTCGTGACGGCACCACCAACCCCAAGAGTGCTCCTTTATCGACTGCCACTCCCAAACATTGTGGATCCATGGATCCCGGAACTCCGCCACCCATGGCAACCCTGTACTGAGTTTCAGTCTCAGTGCCACGGAATGTTCAAGGCCTATGCCGTTTACTGAGTAGATGAAACTGTAATCTCCCGCTTCCAAGGTTTGTCTAGCGATCTTATGGATTTGATTTTCTCCCGCTTTAAAAAAATACGGTAAGGGCCCTAACCGCAAGCGACCTAACGCGGAGCGAAGAACGCCCCGATATCGAAACGACCACGGGCACGGGATAATTTTTACCTCACAAGGTATTTTCGATCTCAAATATTCATCCCTTGGCAATCTATTCGCCAGAGGGAGGTCATAATTGAATACTTCTGGCGCGGTAATTACTGTTGGCGAGAAACCTCGTACGAGCAATCCTCGCACTGTGCCTAAGTTGTGCCTAGGCGACGGCCCTGCCATTGGCGGAAAGTTGAACGCTAGGTACAGCAGATTCTGCGTTGACTTTGTCGCCATAATCATTTTCACCGTGCACTGCAAGACGTTACTAGCGTTATTAATTAAGTTTTTGATGCTACTTTATTTGCTTTACAAACTAAAGTACCCAAAAAAGAGGCCCGAAAGAGAATCGAACGTGTTGAAGCATTTTTGCAGGTAAAGTACAGCAGTCTAAAGGGCCGGTGTGCCTAGAGAGAAAAAATGAAGAAGAGCCTTACTAATTGTACAGCAATCAAGTGCGACAACATAAGAGAGCATGAGAATTTCGCTCTACTCCAAAGGGGTTCTGTTCGCTAAGGCAACCGAGACCATTTTGATTGCTGTCGAATTTGATGCGCACAAACGGCAGACTCGTGCGAAGTCTACCGAATATAGCTGAACTACTTTAACAACATCACTCGTCTTCACAAGAAGTAGCTGGTTTAATTTCAGTCTTAACTGTGTCGAGCAAGGATAGTCTCTAGTCTGCCCAAAGCGTCTTCCCAAGTGAAGCGATGCACGCGTTCGAAGCCCGCAAGTGCGAGTTTGCTTAATAGTTCTCTATTCTGGATGACTCTTACAAGGTTCTCAGCCAATAGCGGTGGATCTTTGGGGGGCGAAAGCAATGCGGTTTCTTCGTCTATTGCAAAGTCTCTATTGCCCCCAGTGTCTGTAGACACCAGACAACATCTACACGCTAGCGCTTCCGCTGATGTCAAGCCAAATCCCTCCGCCCAGCTTGGACACAGAAAGATGTCGCAGGAATTGTAGATTTGCCGCAGTTCTGCGTTTGTAGGCCTAAAGTGATATTCACAGTCGATATCGTCGACATGTCTTGTATGAGATCCAAACAATACTAACTGAATATCGGGACACTTTTTCTGCGCCAAACGGAATGCTTCAATACCATCTCTCATACCTTTCCATTCCCACACGTGATAGAACATGCATATTCGTATCCTTCTGTTATACGTTTTCCGCGTCGGATAAAACAGATCAAAGTCGATTGGGTTAATTATCAGTTCTGAATCAGCATCAAAATGCTGGTGCAGGATTTGCTGAAGCCAACTCGATACTACAATCCTCGTCATAGGATAGCGGAATGTTTGATCAACCTGTGTCTTGACTCCGTGAAACAGGCCCTCATAATGCTGAATCAAGTAAAACTTCTCTCCCTTGTCACTGGAATAATTGTTCACGCAGGACGCTGTTTGCCACGCAGTTGCAAAAATAGCATCTGCGTTAGGAACGTGATGCGCATCTAAATCCGGTACTTTGATGAGCTTGACCTTGTCATCTAAAGCGAACCAGCCAACGTGAGGTCGTCTGGAATAGTCTGCAAGCAGAGCTTTTTGTCGTCCTAGCCAGCTACGAAGGGGGCGGAAAGGGCGTCGCACCGCGAATCTCCTTTGCCGGTAGGCGATTGTGACTTCATGCCCCCGACGGACGAGACGGTTTGCGTATTCGTAAATGACTTTATACCCTCCGATGGGAAACTCAGTATAACCCGGCAGCACAAACGTGATCTTCATCGTGTCACCTTCTGAACGACAAAAGTCATTTTGGAAGTACTGATTTACAAGCCTGCGCCGTCGTGATAATTTGTATTATTATCCGGTTCATTTGTTGCGTCCTAATTTGAAGCGCGTAGGAGAGCATCGCTTCGCTCCAAGAAGAGTTGTTTTAAAGCTACATCTCTATATATGTTTATTTACATTCGGCACTGGCATTTTGACGTTCACCACGCACGCGCTGAGCATTTAAACCCATTACAAAAGAGCCTAGAGGCATCTTGCTTACTGCTCATAACATTTCTCCGAGCAAGAACGTTTCATTTCTCAGATTCTAAGAGCAATCACAAAAGCTCCCTGACACAAAAGTAGCAAGAACTTGACAAATCAACGCCTAAACCCGTGTTTCTCGTCAATAATTGTACACGACTGAAACTTCAGTTTTGGGGTAGCGGGTACCGCAGAGCGGTTCTAAGCCTATATCGCTCTTTCTAGTTGTCCCAATTTGCAGGCATTGCATTTCATTCGTCTATCGAGCTGGTCAGTTTAGTGTTGCCGCTGCGCTTCTCGATGTTGATTAATCGACAAACACAGCCTTTATTGTCGATCTTCTTTGCTCGTGCATCGCTTGTATAGTGCAAGGCGCCGATGCGAGAGCGGCGTTATAAACAAGCACTGATAGCTCCTTCCTGTTCAAATATAAATGCTCGATCGCCGATGCAAAGCTCTCAGCATCTCCTGGATGGCAAAGTACACCGTTGTAACCACTTGATATCACGCCGCTAAGCGGACTAATATCAGACCCAACTACTAACACACCGCTTGCCATCGCATCGAAAAGCACTCGGGGCTGTTCTCCACTGAGGTTTGCCAATAAGAGCACATCATAGCACGTCAAAACACGATGAAAGTCTTTGTACTGCACTGTTCCCTTGAGTCTTACGACGTCCGATAAGTTGTGCTGCTTAATTAGGATTAGCAGTTCATCGTACATCGGACCAGCTCCATACATGTCGAGGATAATAGGAACATTTTTTTTATGCAAAGCAGCAGCAGCTTTGATGGCAATATCGGGGCCCTTTTTAGGGAAGAGAGACGCAGCAAAAACGAGTTTGACACACGGACAGGCAGATGCAGCGAGCATTTTTTTCTTTAGATCGGTGGGAGAGATTATGCGGGTTTTCGACGTCCAAGAGGCATATATTTTCTGCACATTACCTAGATAACAGTATCTTGAATAGAGGCTGTCTCCGACCACAAAAGTCAGCGGCGTAATCGTTATTAGGAACTTTAAAACAGAATCAACAAGGTGCTTCATAACAATTAGAAAAAGCTTTCTCGCTACTCTTTGTTCCAAGCGTGATTTCACCTCTAAATCTTCAACAAGGTCTGCATCGAGGACGATGACTCTTTTATCGTGCCGCATAAGCGTGCAAAGAACGATGGCTAAAAGTCCGACTTGATGCTCAATGCCGCCTGCCGATTGGATGAGATCCTGCCTTTCCAAGCGCTTTATATTTCTCACCAATGCTGCCAATATTTGCGGCATCTTCTTAAGGCACTCGTAACTAGTTTTGAAATTAGGAAGCGGGTGGAAGGAGATAGTAGACTCTTGCGAGAAAACGTAGGCATACGTCTGCGATTCATATATGGGGTCAAAAGGCGCAAGGATATGCAAATTCGGAAAAACAGCGAGATGTGCGTTCAAATCGTAGCCCCATGCCTCGTCTACTGCATAGAAATTATCATTTGTTATTGAGTAGGCGCGCGGGGTAACCAGCAAGTACTTCGCGTTATCGGATCCTAGGTTAGCGGCCACCCTACCTCCTTAGTTTATCAGACAAGTAAGATCGCACAGTTTCTTAGCCTCTTGCTGCACGTCTATTTCTTGGATAATTATCGCTACAAGCTTTGAAGAGCACATATTCGCGGGGGAGCTTCGTTGATGAACGTGTGAGTGTCGTCGTTAAGTTGCTGTTCGATCACACGTCGACGCTTTGTCGGCTTGGAACCATGTATCATCATCGTAACTCTTTCTACTTATGCTGTGTATACAAAAACTTTAAACCTCGAACTGGATGTTCAGACGGGCACGGAAGTACGAAAGCAATGTTTATACAGGCACTCAATTCAACCTTTCGTCCTATCTTAGCGAAGAAGGTAGCATGCTTCCAAATCGAATGTGAAAGAGTGGTAGCGCAAACACCTTAATTTGAGCCAAGGACGATCGCGTTGTCCATGGAAGATAACCCCGTACGCTAATCTTTTTTGTTGCAGCTTTATCCGCGATAGATTTGTATGCCCCCACCATCAAAGATTCGGCTTCGGTTGTCAATTACAAGATTTGACGTGACGTACTGCGAGCTCCCTCTAGTCTTTACTGAAATTTCATTGCGCACGATATTATAAGTCCCGAGAACTATCGTCGAATCAGCTGGAATTCGACTAATGTCAACATAAAATGAGTTACTAACGCGATTTCCCGTACCAACCGAAAAGCTTTTCGACGGTGCGCCGGCTGGTTGGCCTAAAGCTTCGGTTCCCGAGCCAAACTGACCGACCATACTTCCTATTGCGAGATCTCCAAAAAGATAGCCCGTAGTTCTGACCCGTTGGATCCACTGAGCACCGGCCTCCTCTGCCGAGTTATGAGTCAAAGGCTCATATGTGCTGCCGAACGCGATAGACCACGACTGATGATCAACAACTTGATAAACAAATCCCGTCTCAAATAACAAGAATACAACAAGAAAGACCGCAAATATCCTTGGTAGCGCGTTCAGATATTGCGTTATGGACCGCTTTGTGTAGTAATTTGACGCTTTTAGCAACGCTAAAACGCCTATAACGCAGCAAGGAGCTGTAAACATAAGAATAATGTGGTACAACCGTACGACGTAAATCTGGCTAGCAAAACTCGGCACGATTACAGCGGCTGCCAAAAAGACAATATTAATCCAAATTAAGCCCATGTATTCCTTGGTAAATTTCAGGGTGACAAACCGCAGCGTAAGCGCTGCCGCGCCGATTAGAATAAGCAGTTGTTGAATCAAGCGAATGTCCTGAGCGATTTGGTGAAGAAGGCCCACAGGAGTTGCAGATAAAACCTGCAACCCTTCAGTTGATTGTGGAGCTAAGAAATCTGTTTGAAGCTGTACTATGATCACGCTAGCCGCGTTTACCACATTTACAAGAATTAACGATCTTGCCGTATAGATAAACCAGGCCATGGTGCAGACTGCAAAAACCAAAACAAATGGGAGAGAGATAACAGAACCATAATTTCTCTCTTTTTTTGAGGTCAAAGAATGCTGCTTCCTCTGACTCGGTAAAGTGCCCAAAACACGCCTGATTCTCTCTCGAAGCCAGGACACTTCGGAAACACTGACTACAAGCCACACAAAAACTAGGACAGCTATGTACAAAAATGCCAAGGCATAGTGCGATATGATTATAGAAGCTGCGAAAATTAATGCCAGGCTCTTATTACTCCTGGTCGTGCGTGCCGAGACAATTGTAAGCACAAGCAGGGCCAAGAACAGTTCGCCGATCTGTTGTCTTGCTAGTGTCAACAAGTCTACGTAAAATGGAAATGTAAAAACAAAAAGAATAGCTGAAAAAAATGCAATTTTCGGAGTGGTCAGCTTTTTGAATATTTGGTATAGACAGACCGGCACCAGTGAAAACAAAAAAGGGTAGACGACTTTGAATATCCACGTCAAGCTAACACCAGAAAAGATCGACAAGATCGGGGCAAGCATGGTAATTGCGGCCGATGCATTCATCTGTAAATTTAGCGTCGAGTCCCAGATTGATCTTTGCATCACGAGATTAGCGACGTAATACTCTTGATAGATGTCTCCTGCCCCTGTCAGAAACCTTGAGATCAGCGTAACAGAATACACGAGTGAGAGAGCGATGACAAAAATGGAAAAAGGGTAGAGCCGTTCTTGAAACGAGCTCCTAAATCCGATGAAGATCGTTAGGGCCGCAATGATGATGATCAACAGCAGCTGCAGCACAGGATTGTTGGCGTCATTCATGAGCCGCGTACTAAAAATACTGAAAAATGGGATTAAACATAGCAATAAGAACTGCGGAGATACTAAATCTTTAAGAAGATTATCAGATTCAGTTTTTGGAACATATTTGTCGAACTTGTAGCACGCGGCGGACAAGATGCATATCTCAAGACTAAACGTTATCAATAAAGGCACAAGTGATATAGGCGTCATAAAGCCGACGGCAGGAAGCATGGTATTCAAAAATAAGCCAACAACCATCACATTGGTTATACTTAAACCAACTGAGTACAAAAGCGAGGTAACTTCGCCCAACTCGTGCACGTGAAAAACTCGAAGGATGAGGACACCAGGTAGAAGGATGAGATAGACTAGCGTAAACAGCGCTTGTAGAATTGACATCGGGATGCCATAGCTGTTCAATGCAACGAAGCACCAAACTACGGCCTGTAAGGCGAAGACTGTTGTAAGCAGTTTCCGAATTTCCCAATCATTCATCCGTAAAGGATTGCTTATTTGCATTGTATCTCAGCTGATGAGTGGTGCAGGCTAGTTTGCTCAGGTTTGCGCTTCTTTACCCTTGTTACGGACATGATTTCTCGAGTGTTCTTATTCAGAACCACGAAATTGTAGACGTTGTTGCTAGATCAATCTTGCCATTGACAGCACACAGTTAAAGACTCACTTTGGCTAGATTCTTATCGAGGCTTGCATATGATCTCCTCTTCCTAGATTAAAGTAAACAAATTATGGAGAAGAGCGACAACTGCGGTGGCTAAAAACCGTTGATAGCGCTGCAAGGTTGTCCTATTTGAGGGTCGAGTTTGCTTCTGGCCCTCTGCTTTCCCATTCATTCTCGACCCATTTAGCCAACCCGTAACCATTCGTTCCCCGTCGGATTCCCTAGCGAGAGTGATCTATTTCTTTCAACCCTAGCACAATCACAAAGAACGCACGGCCACGGCGGATGGAGCGACGACTCAAGTCGTTAAGAGCAGAAGGAAACTAGTTCACAAAACAACAAATCAAGAAAAAACGATTGAGGACTTCTTTTAGCGCAAATGATGGGACAGTCCCGCCCAGATCCGCCGAAAAAACGCCCCCATTTCATGCAAAACGCAGAAGAACGTGGGACATATAAGATTGCAATTGCAGACGGACCGTTCAATCCTAAAACCCATATACGCACAACTGGTATATCTCATAAACTATGCGCTACCCTAAAATAAGCATCATAATTCTCAATATGAACGGAAAGGAAGTATTACGAGACTGTCTTTACTCAATACAACGTATAGACTATCCAAACTGGGACGTTGTCGTGGTGGATAATAACTCATCGGATGGCTCTCAGGCATTTTTAAAGGAGACATTTCCTGATATACACTTAATAATGAATAAGATTAATGAAGGGGTCGCTGAAGGACAGAATATTGGGATTAAAGCTGCGTTGCAGAGAGGTGCAGATTACATCTTCACATTAAACAACGACTGTATTGTAGACCGAAATATATTGCGCGAGTTACTCAGAGCCCTAGAACAAGACCGCGCTATAGGAATTGCTGGGGCAGTACTTTATTCTATGGAAGATCGTGCCAGAATAGAAGATGCGGGGGCCAACATTGATTGGGCAAAAGGTAAAATAGTCCAAACACACGCAGGGGACGCCGAAGCTCCCGTACCGAACATAAGAGATGTTGATTACGTTAGTTTTTTCCTTGCAGATCCTAGCACGCTACAGAGCATCGGATTGTTCAACAAACGTTACTTTGCATACTGGGAAGACACCGATCTCTGCTTACGCATGAAAAAAGCAGGATATAGGGTAGTATGCGTTTCAGCCGCGCGAGTATGGCACAAGCAGTTCTATACGTCAAAAAAAATAAGCGGCTTTTTTGAATACTATGACACGAGGAACCAGTTCTGGTTTCTCAAAGAATATGCTTCTAAAAAGCAGCTCATTTCATTTATGCTGTACTTTTTTTCATACCATTTTTGGTTCCGCAGTTTAATCAGCCTTAAGCGTAACAAAAATTTAGGAGGATTCAAAGGAATGTGTAGGGGCGTTCGTGATGGGTTACAAGGGCACCTATGAGCAAATTAAGTGAAAATTATAATATAGTTACACGGCTCGCGTTTTGCTGTTACTATGAATTTATCTCTTGCAAACGACGAGCACGCGCGGGACGTATCGCGATTAAGTGACATTCTTTTTGACGCTGCTTTGAGGGCTCGGATATCCTCCCTATTCTTTGAGGCACGTTTGGAAAGGGAATCGTTAAAGCGGTTGAAACATATGTATGCAGAGCGGAAAAAACCCAAAAAGCCATCTTTTAGTATAGAAATCCATATAATGGCGAGATTCCGAATTCCTTTTCAACCAAAAAAACTGGCAGACGACTTAGAACTTGTTGGTTTAAGGGACCACCCTCTATCGAGCAGTTGGTCTTAATACCATGTCGGCGATTGGCAAACATATCCCCGACGATTTCGCCCTTTCTGCATCCTGGGTTTACGCTTTTCGCTAACAAATTGAGTTAGTTTATAAAAAATGCCCAGTTAAACCCCCAGTTTAGGCGTGTTCAGTCGAGATGAGGTCTCCGGTTCCAAAGCTCACACTCACTCTTCACGCCACTTAGTACGAACCCGACTGACCTTAGCACAGCGATATGAGCCCAAGCGAATTCAAGAGTATGAACGTTGCCTAGTTTCTACAATCGGAGCGATCGGAATCCCATTTCCCAATAGTTCATTCGAAATGTGTCATGCATAGCACATCTTAGTCGCCATCGGCTTTCTGAAAGCGGTCATCCATGGGCAGCGTCTCCCGCCAGTCGGCGATATAAACTATCCAACGTATCTCCTATCGAGTGCCAGCTATACTTCTCCTCCGCCAATTGTCGAGCGTTTGAGCCCAGTCTTCTTCGGGTCTCGACATCATCTACAAGATGCTTGATTGCACCGACGAACTCACCATCTACTTGACGAACAATGATCGCGTGCTTGCCGTCTTCGATGTCGAGACCTTCGACGCCTTGTGTTGTCGTCACGATCGCGAGTCCGGCACCTAAGTAGTCAAGTACCTTTAGCTTGGTCCCTTGGCCGTATTTCAGCGGAACGACTGCTATGTCAGCTATGGCAAATAAGTCTCCTAAGTTGTCCACCTGTCCGATCATTTTTATATTTGGGCGGGCCCAAACGGGCGCATCCGTGCCTGCCAAAACAAACACAACTCGCTTGTCTATAGTCTCAAATTGTGGGGCCACAAAGGCAGTAATCCGGTCAAAGGCGTCTCGGTTTGGAGGATGCGTGTACGAGCCGTGAAAGATGACGACTACGTTGCCCGGGTCAAGACCGTATCGTTTCTTAATGCCGGATCTCGGTGCCAGAATCTGTTCTTCACGAAGCCTAGCTCCTGAGGGAACAACAGTTACTCGTGTTGATTCAAGCTTGTATTTATTTACGAGCGTGCTTTTGTCTTTGGCACTTACAGCGGTAACATGCTCTGCTAGGTGTTTGCATACGATACGCTCGAGCAGTCGAATGTACGGTGGAATCAGAATATGTTCTAGCTCCGAATGAATCGGATTCCCGACGAAACAGCTCGAAATAAAATCCGACTGAACATCATGGGGCGCATATACTGTTTTTATTTCGCGATTCATCGCGCGGGCGAGCAATTTGAAGGCGAACATCCCGCTCGGGTATGTAAACTCGGCTACTTGGATATTCCTATCGCGCAACACCTTGGCCAGTGCGGAAATAAAGAAAGGGTCCACGTCTCGAAAAAAACTTAATCGTCGGCCAAAAACCTTGTGATCAGCGTAAGTATAAACCGTGGCGATTGCCGCGTCATGTGGGGTCGTTACGCTCCGTTGCTCCAGTACGGTTACGTGATTCCCCCGAGCTGTGAGCTCTTTGACTAACTTGAGGAATCTATGCTGTCCGCCGTGTTTCGGCGAACACAACCCAAACGTGCAGGGTACTGAAAGAACATTCATGAGACTGGTGAACTATTTCGAGCAATCAACATACACTCGTTCCACTTGACGAGCCACATTATCCCACCCTAGGTGCGTTTTGATATAGTCCTTTCCCCGTCTTATCATGGCCGTGTTCTCTTCAACGTTTGAAATCGCGTAAGCCATCTTCTGGTGTAGATCTTCAACGTCCCCATAGCTGACGAAGTAGCCGCATCGCGCCTTCTCAATGACTTCGCCGCACTCGGGAGTGACAATGACAGGAGTGTCGCACATGATAGCTTCCAACGGCGCTATCCCAACACCTCCCATGAACTTAACGGGATGCACAAAAAGGTCCGCGTCAGTGAGAACAGATAACTTCTGTTCCTCATGGACAAAGCCAGTGAAGATCACACTGTCTTTCAGTTTCTGTTTTTCGACGATGTTTTCTAAAGCACGGCGGTAACCGTCGTCATGACCGGCGATCACGAGTGTAGTATCGGAGAGATCCCTGTGAAGACGAGCGAAGGCGGCAACAAGATACTGTATTCCTTTCGAAACGTTGAGACGGCCAAAGTATAGGATCAGAGTACCATCTGTTCCGAGTCTGTCGCGAAACGCCCCGTACGGCGGGAGGTTCTTAAATTGCTTAAGATCCATTCCGCTGTAAATAAGGAAGGGAGATTTGTGGGGGGCAATACTGTTGATGTAGTCTTTTTCCCCTTTAGAGATAGCAATGACTGAAGCCGCGTCTCTAAGCGTTCGCATCCCGATAATTCTATCATATGTCCGCTTTAAGGCCGTATTTCCGAGGACGTATGGCATCTGATTGTCGGGTTCTAATACGTAAGGCACGCCGCGCTTTCCCGCGTAATACCATATGTACGCATTCGGAATTGTCCTGATTTCGTGTAAGTGCAAAACATCGAAATCGTCCAAATTATTCTTGATTGCAAGCCGCATTTGGTGCGAGAAATGCAACCTCATTCTGTGGGCGAGCCAATTGTTGCTGCATCTGAAGTAGTGGATGTCAGCAACGCCATCTAAGTCGATCTTCTCCCTTTCCATTATACGGTGTCCTGGACCCTCATCCGTAGTATAGATCGTCAGCTCGTGCCCGTTCTTAGCAAGTTCTCGCGAGAGGTCGCAAACCACTCGCACCGTGCCGCCGTACATATAGGAAAAGTAGGCTATGACCTGCAGTATTTTCATGTTTTCTTTCTACTGGCTGCGCTCTGGTTTCTCTAAAACAAAGCAAGATAGGTTCGCTCTCGGATACGCTCGATGAAGCTTCTTAGCTTCGGCTTTACTTGGGCGAACCCAATCTTGCCATCGTCGGCAGACATAGTAATGCTCTTTTACTATTTTCCAGCTTGCAAATAGGCTTTCTATCTTATCTTGATTGTAAATTCTCTCGTACGCATCTTTCCATTTTAACAGCTGATATTTCGAGCTATAGGGCGTTGTTATTATTAGTCTGCCTTGGGGCACCAACACTCGTTTGAATTCAATTATGGCTGATTCGTCGGCGTTATCGTGCCGCGGATCCCCATACGCTGACAAGCCAAGGTGCTCGATCGTGGAAATGCAGGTAATTGTGTCAAAAAACCCAGCCGGAAAAGGCAGCTTGGTAATGTCAGCTTGAATGAACTTAAGGTTCTCGTGCGTTTGACTGTAAGGCCTCACGTCTACAGCCGTTACTTTAAACCCACGCTTAGCCATTTGCAAAGGAAAAAATGATCCGGCAGAGCCAACGTCTAAGAGATTGCGCGTTGTGACGTCCGTGTTATCAGCGGCAAAACCGTACTCGATGGTTCGACCAGGATGACGTCCGAGCAGCGAAAGGGTATCAAAGGCGACGGCTTTTCCTAGGTTAAGAAGTTCGTCCCACATATTGTGCTGAAAATCATACTACATCGCATATTTTGTCGCCTCATCTAATGTGAAAGATGATCTCAGTCATCAAAGCCAAGGTCGCTAGAGCTTCTATTTTCGCATTCTTCATAGAGCATTTCGAACGGTTTGTCATGCGATCCCAAGCTGAATCGGTCGCTCACACTCTTTATGCCTTCACTGCGCCGAAGCAATCTAATTTGATGATTACCATGTGCCCTCCTTTAACGTAGGGAACCTTGGATAAGTGTTTCTTTCCCTATTAAAGCGAAGACACGACACCTTTTTGAATAGCTTTTGAGGCATCTTGTCGGCTGTTTTCAACTAACGATGCCAGCGTTTCCTCAAACCGAACGGTGATTTTGTCCCAATCGTAATCCTCAATGAACTCCTTGGCTTGCATTTTGAGGCCTTGGATATCCGCCTTACTCAAGCTCAAGGCCGCTTTTACAGCATCTTCCGGTTTGTCGATATATAAAATACCGCAGTTGCTGCCAAATTCGCGCATGATTCCGGGAAGCTTGGTGGAGATTGTAGGCTTTCGCATAGCCAAGTACTCGTACATTTTTATGGGAATGGCATTTCTCATAATTTCGTTGTTATGAGCAGGCAGAAGGGCAATATCAGCTGCTGCTATCAGTTCTGGAATGTCAGAATAGGGGACCTTTCCGGTGAACACTACGCTGTCTTTTGCGGGACTCCGCTGCACGATCTCCTGCAGCGCTTGATAGAAATCTCCTTCACCCACGATCAGCAGCTTAAGCTCAGGGCGCAATTCTCGATAGTGGGCTAGCTCGTGCACGGCTTCTTGCAATCCCGAAAAGTTATAGATCCAACCCATAAAAAACAGCACCAGATCATCTTTTGCGAAACCGTACTTTTCTCGCATCCGTTGAGAGCTAATCCGGTCTGGGTTGAATGTTTCTAAATCTACACCTCCTGGCAAAACTTGCGTCTTTGAAGGGTCGGCGCCCAGCTTGATGACGTACTCTTTAAGGGGTTCGCTGAGGGTCAACACCAAAGTCGATTTCTCAACGGTCCTGCGCTTAATCAATCTTGCTAAGGGCCTCAAAAAAGGCTCTGGCACGAGCTTATCGATCGCATCAAGCCAATAGTCTACGTACGGTACGCGCATCGCTTCAGCCAAAGTGGCGCCCCAGTAGGGGCTGATCACCCCAGTGGACCCTACCACAATATTAGGTCTAAAGCGTTGCATTGTTTGTCGTATTTTCCAGCGAAACGTTACAGCTAGCGAGAGATAATCCAAGTAACGTATTCTGATAAACGGGGGGCTCAAACAAGTGATCTCAGCGTTTGCATAAAATCGTCCACCGTACGATCGTTCAATAGTTGGAGCTGTTCTTGGAGACCTCTTTGGATTTTTCACCCGCCACAGGTGGTCGTAGTCAATAACAACCACTTGATGACCTCTGGCAGATAGTTTCTCCATTAAGTGGTGGTGTTGGTGCGGACCCTTGTTAGTCCACCCGTTGTCGTGAACCAGCAAGATTCTCATCTTCAACCCCCCCATTGTATTCGATGGTGACTATCGGCTTTTGAAAGCTCGATCACGATCTCTCCTCGGCAGCGCAATCCGCGCAGCCCCGCGCCATGTAATAGCACAACGTTCTGAACGCCTATCATACCGCATTGTGAGGCTTTAAACGATTGACTGTTCAGAACTCAGCGCTCTTTTCGACGTCCCCCCAGTTTTCGACAAACCACGCGTGGACGTGCTTTAGTCCCTCGCTAAATGTGGTTTGTGGTCGATAGCCAAGCAGCCTTTTCGCCTTGGCGATTGACGCGACGATGTGCGTTTTTGCGTCCCAATTCCTTCGCTGCACGTGCATGACCCCTTGCGTGTTGCCCGCGAGCCTGTTGACCTCGTGTGCCATGTCAATGACGCGCGTTTCATTACCCGAGCCAATGTTGATGGCTTCACCGATCGCTTCTTCTTTCACCCCTGCCGCCACAAGACCATTAACGATGTCACCGACGTACGTCCAGTCTCTCGTTTCAGTCCCGTCGCCGGTAATCGGCAAAACTTTTCCGGTCATGGCCCAGTAGAAGAAGTTCGGTATGACGTTGCGGTATCTGCCGGGCACTTCGCCGGGGCCGTAACCGTTAAAAAATCGCGTGTTGACAATCGGGAGGCCATAAAGGTTGTGGTAGTAGTTGGTGTAAAGTTCCCCTAGGAGCTTCGTCACTTGATAGGGGGTGTACAGGCTTATCGAGACGTCAGCTTCTTTATAGGGTACGACCGATTCCAGCCCATAAACCCCGCAGCCCGAAGACGCGTACACAAACCGCGACACTCCTGTGAGATGGGCGAATTGAAGCACCTTGAGGGTTCCCATTCCATTGACCGTGAGGTCGGTTTCGGGATTATCGATCGAATTCTGGTTCGCAAAGTGGGCGGCCAAGTGAAAGACGATCTCGGGCCGATTCTTGAACACAAACTTCAGATTCTCGTCATCCAGGATGTCGCCGCGAATGAACTGGATCTTGGGCCCGGAAGGAACGTTCCACTCGTACGATGATGAGAGGTTATCGATAATGATGATCTCCGCCGTATCAAGATCGTTCAACCTGCGAACGAGATTTCCGCCGATTGCTCCTGCGCCGCCCGTTACCAGCACGGTTTTTCCTACGTAGCCCTCATCAACGTCCTTCATCTACTCCCCCAACCTGTAGTAGGATCGCATCCAATCAACGGTCCTCTTGATACCTTCTTCGGGCGGCACCTTTGGATCGTGCTTCAGATCTTCTATCGCCTGTGATAAATCCATATGCTTGACCTTCGTCGTGAACGGCTCTGCCTCCCGGTACGTGACTAGCGAGT
>CAYHAK010000017.1:0-26340 GCA_964354625.1 uncultured Candidatus Bathyarchaeia archaeon | reverse complement strand
ATCAGACTGGGACGGCGACATCATCCCCCGAAAAGACACAATGAGAGAACAATCAGATAAGCTTTCATTCGCTATCGTTCTGTTCTTTTGCGGAGCGATCTCACCGTTCCAGAGATAGTGGTGACGTGGACGACTGCAGGTCTGTTGCCTATCTTCGTTATTGAAGCTAGGGTTGCTTGAACGTTTTCCAGAGCTGCAAGCGAAGCGCGTATGATGGCTTCGTTTCTGCTCTGGTCATGGTCGATCAGTGTTAGGCCTGTTCGGCTTGCGCCGTATTCTCCGTAGAGCTTCGTTACCGAGCTCCAAAGCGTGTCCATGAGCTCCTGGGAGTTAAAACGCGCGTCGGAGTCTATCTCTAGGGCTATGTAGCGGCGTTTTGTTCTCCTCAGCAATCTATTCCTCTCCGAATTGCTCGGATGCCTGGCGCGACGAAGTCTGGGCTGAGTTTCCCGCGGTTTCTCTTGACTATGTGCGTGGGGTTCTTTGAGGTTGCGTCGAGTGCGTTTTCCTTTTTCAGGTCAAAGAGAGAGGCCAGAGCGGCTTGTTCGAGTGGTTTTCGCATGAGAAGGATGCTTGGGGTTCCGCTTGAGATGACTATTGGGACGTGCAGGGCTTGAGCGGTTGCGACGTCTCTTCGCAGGCACGACAGCAACCTGATTCTTGCTGGTCCTTCCAGCGTGAGTATAAGGCTTGTGTCTATCTCGAGTGCGGCCGCTCCGTTTGAAGCCAGTTCCGCTTCCGCCCTGTCGAAGAATCTTCTCCGAAAATCGAGTCCCGGGAAGCTGAGAAGGTCTACGCGTCGGTCTTTTGCGGCCTGTCTTGCAACGTTTTTGGACTCGCAGGTTACTGCTACTATTTCGAATTTCCTTCTCAGGTTTCTTATGCTATTGAGGAGTTCTTCGGGTGTTCTGGGTTTCAAGTCCGCGCGGGAGGCCAGGTCTATTCCGGTTTCTCTACAAGCGCTTCGAAGCGTAATCAGTTCGTTTCCAGTGATGTTTGCTGGGAGTGTGAAGGCTATCAGGCGGTATCCGAGGTCTGCGGCTCTGCGAGCCATTCGTGAGGCTTGCTCGGGTTCTTTTAGGTCAGGGCGCAAGTGAAGATCAGAGAAGACTCTCTTCATGGCAGTAACCCGAGTTTTCTGCAGATTTCCATGACTTCTTCTTGCCTGTGTTTTTTGAAGTGTATTCGGAGATGTATGGGATCGGTTGAACCGAGTTTGAGTTCGTTGAGGTATGCGGATTGTTTGTCAAGTCTAAGGTACAGGTTTCCTTTTTCCAAATGCTGGTCAATCTCGCTGTTCAGAGATTCCTTGTCCATGATGCTTAGGCTTGAGGACAGCTTTTCCATGAACTGTTGTGCGGTCTTTTTTTCTTTAATTCTGGTTTCGAGAAGGGTTATCGTGTTTCCGTGGTGGCCGGTTAGGGCGGTCTTCGTGAAGGCAACCCTGTCGACTGATTCTGACGGGATCAGGTTTCGTACGGAGGCCAAGACCTTGTCTGAGTCTTCCGTGGCGTGGGCAAAGATTCGCAAGTCAACATAGTCTATTGGAACCTTCGAAGACAAAACAGCACCACTGAATCGTATGAGGTGGGCTTAACTTTTAGGCTTTTTCTTCGTCTTAGAGGCAGCTTTCCTGTCCTTAAGAAAGGTTTCGACAACTGCGACGTTGTCTTCGTGCATTGTCTTGCGTCTGGGGTCTATTGGAATGCCTAGTTTTAGGGCTTCTGCCAGGCTTGTTCCTGCTTTTCTGAGTTCGTCGCGGCTGAAGCCTCTTCCGAGCCGTTGCTTATCAGGATGTTTAGGTACTTTGGCTCTAATTGCTTTCATGAGTTTTCCCCCCTCCCCGCGCGCGCGCTCTCGTTCTTCTCCTTTCGACGGCTTTTCGGCTTGGTCGGACTTTTTCTGATCCTGTTCCTTTTCCTTTCAGTCCTCTGACTTTCTTGCCTGCTGCGGTGAGGCTTCTGAAGACTCTTCGGTAGTGCTGTTTCTGGCAGATCCAGTTTATGTCCTTGTCAGCCTCTATTGATGGGTGGTTTGGGTCGACGAGTATGATCTCGAACCATTTTGATCGTCCGTCTTCGCCTACCCAATATGAGTTTAGGACTTCGAGGTTTGGGAATTTTCTGGCGGTTCTTTCCTCGGCGATGAGTTTGAGGCTTTTGGCTACCTTGAATTTCTTGACGCCCATGCGTTTGGGTCTTCTCCCAGACCTTGGCCTTACCTTTCGCATTCCGCTTCTTCTCACGCGGGTGCGGACTACGACGAAGCCTTGCTTGGCTTTGTAGCCTAGCTTTCTGGCTTTGTCTATACGTGTTGGTCTCTCAACGCGCGATATGACGGATTGCCTGCGCCACTCGATGAGTCTCTGGCGCATCAGCTCGTCCACGAAGGACCTTTCCGGTTTTGCCCATGCTTCTGCAATGTATTTGTAAGCCATAGTTCTCACTTCTTCGTTTGTTTGTGGTTCAGCCTTTCGGCATCATCCCTGCGGACGGCTTGTCCGCCAGCAGCTTTGATTCATAGCATCGAGCCGCAAAATAAACCTTTCCAGCAAAGCGGAGGTATGCATGCGCGGGAAAGCGTTTTTGACCTTCCTATACATAGATGTTCATGAAATGCTGAGGCCCGGGGCGATCTATTGCGCGCATTCTCAGCGAGTACGGAGATGCGTTCCGGGAATTTCAAAATGACCTCGCTGAGGCCACTCTTCTCGCGCGCGCCTCAGAAACAGCCAATGCAGACCAAGTCTACCTTTCAGAAAGCCAAGTCAGTTATGGGCTGGCTCTAAAGGCTCCCTCTTTTCAAGGTTCTAGGCAGCCTACGTATATTTCTGTCCGTAGTGACTTGTGCAGATAACAACATCGAAAATCGTGATTATGCCGTCGTTATCTAGATCACTCTCGGAATTGAAGTTCGGGTCACCTCGTCTGAGACCGTAGATACTTGTGATCCTGACAACATCGAGAATGTCCACGTCAAAATCACCGTCAACGTCTCCAGTGAGCTTGGGAGTGTATTCAAGTCTCACATATGAAGTCATCATGCTCTCCACGATTTCTCGCGTCAAGGGCGCTTCATGCAGTTGCCCTTCCTGCCAGATGGATACTTGATCATCGTAGAACGTGCTGTTAGGATCTTCAGACAGTCCCGGGGGCATGACGCTCCTAGAGAGATCTACGTTGTCGAATCTGATGTTTTGGGAATACGAGTTTCCTGCTTGGGACAAGATCGTGCTGATTTGCTTGCAGTGCAGATCTGGCGAATGCAAATCGTTTGTCGAATCGAGAGTTCCGAAGTCTTCTAGGCTGTTTTGGTACTTGATGATGATTGTCTTGTCGTAGTTGGTCAGCCAACCAGCGGGGTTGCTACCGTATAAACTCACGGTTTTGTTCCATGCCGTGGCTAGGACACGATTCACATAGTTCTTTTCGTCGCTTGTCGGCATGTAGCTTGAGTTTGTGTCAAGATACGACTTGATGACCTTTGCGAAGTGGCAGAGACCAGCCTCGCCCCCGCCATAGGTCAGTGCCAGCGGAGTCACATTGCGTCTGAACGTGACATCGAAGCTAGCAATTAGAGCGTAGACCGTTTGGGAGGTGTCATACTCCCAATTCCAAGAATCCAACGCCGCAAGCGCGCTGTTCGCCGCGTCACTGAGTTGCTGGCCAAGCACATAGGCGATGTGACGAGCCAACCGCACGATTTCGCGCACGGCAGGATCAATCTTGTCACGATGGATAGCCAGCACGTCATCTTGGGAAAATGCTGTGCCATTGCTCAAGAGCTCGCGGAGCCTCCAAGACCTTATGCTGTCTCCAGTTCCGCCTGTAGCAAGACCAAGCGGAAGCGGATACCACGCTCCAACCGCCATGTTGTTGGCAGTGCTTATGACACAATTCGAAGGGTTAAGAGTATGTGGTAGATATCTCTTCGGCACTATCTCTTGCCAGTCGTACTGCGAGGAGTTGCCAGGCTGTGCTGCAGTGCCGGACAATGGCCAAAGAGTCGATCTGAGCGGAATGCCTGCGGCAAGCTGATATCCGATGTTGCCGTACCTGTCTCCGTATATGAGATGAATCGACACAGACATGTAGCCTTCTACGGCATCCTCAAAGCTCGTCCAGTTTCGGGCTTCCATTATCCTTACTAGGGCTTGCAGACTACACGCACTGCTGTTCTGTGTTTCAGCATGCTTCACAGCGAATTCCTCTCCTGGCTTTGCGCCTGATATAAACTGCGTCACAACTGGCCCCCACACAGTTTTTCGGCACGTGACAGCGATCATCGTGCCGTTTGAGAGCACGAGCTCCTCTTCGTGAACTTGCATGTTCCTGTACTCGCCGTCATAATAGTACTGGTTGGAGTTGGCCGGATTGATCTGCAGTCTGAAAAGATCAGAAATGTCGACACCGGCGGCGGTCGCTCCCCAGGCAATGTCTCTGTTCCAACCTACGAGTAGCCCCGGGGCGCCTGCGACACCAATCCCTCTGGCATCAAAATCCCCTCCGCTGATGTGGAATTCGTACCAGAGAGAAGGGGCCGTAATGGTGATCTGCGGATCGCTGTGAAGTATTGCTGAGCCGGTCAGACTCTTTGCCTCTCCCACTACCCATGCGTGACTGGCTTTTGGGCCGGGAATGTCATTGGTGAGCACCATTGTACTATTTGATCCATAGCCATGTTGGCGTGCGTATTCCTCGATTTCGGCAATAAGCTGAGGGTTCATGTCTTCTTGTCGGACAATTGCGCCGGATTCGTCAACGATAGGCGGCGTTGTCATTTGGGCTACGGCATTCTCCCAGCCGATCTGCTCAACAAGGTTCTCAAAAGAATGGAGACTTGCGACTTCTCCGTTGTCAATTCCGTTGAAGCGCAACGATATCCTGTACCAACAGGCTATGCTGTCAGCCACAGCCCAAGGCTCAGGCTGTATTCCGTATTGACCGAACAGATATAACAGTGAACCGTTTGCTACCTGCAAACAGCGGTTGACGCCGTCCGTGTAGGCCTGCAGGAGTCTTTGCGTTCTAGAGTCCAGGTTCCTCGCCACTTCTCTGGCTACGTCGTACCATCCCAAAGTCCTCCAGAGTGTATCACTTGTGACGCCTTTTTCCCCCAGTATTTCAGATATTCTTCCCTGAACCACCCGCCGCGAGTATTCCATCTGAAACATTCGATCCTCAGCGGAAGCGTAACCCAAGCCAAAGAAAGCCCCTTCAGAAGTATTGGCAAACACGTGAGGGATCCCCCAGCTGTCTCTGACTATTTTCACAACATCAGAAGGAACGGCACGGGCGTGGTTCATGTTGACTGTTACTAGTAAAGTGACTAGGAGCAAGAAGGCCAATATCGCAGTGGAAACTGATTTGTCCAATGACCACTCTCCCCTTCTCTCATAGTGTATGTGCGCACAAACATAAATGCTATTCCCCGCCCGCTGTTTCTAAGCTTCCCACTATCTAGGCCAGACAAAGCGCGCATTTCTGTAGCGCGCGCCAACCGACCAAGCGTGTGCTAGAGTGGTTTTGTTCCGGTTGTTGCTCCCCACAAGAACAAGATGCCAAAGATAATGAAGACGAGGCTTGAGCCGATCTTCACGTATTTCATGGGAATGAACTTGGAAATCACGGTTCCTGTTGCGATGCCGATTGCTGTTAGCAACGTGAGTGCAAGCATGACTCCGACAAAAACCATGAGCGGTGAATCGTATTCGGCCGATAACGCTATGGCCGACAGTTGCGTTTTGTCTCCTAGTTCCATCAGTGCTATTAGTGAGAAGCTATGAGCCACGTTCAAGGAACGATTGTCTATCTTGACTTTCTCGGATTTGGAGAGGAGCGTGCAGGCGCCGAAAGCTAGGAATGCAACACCTGCTCCAATACCTATCAGCTGGGCTGGGATGAATGCTGCGATTGTTCCGCCTACCAAAGCACTCAATCCATCGACCAGCAAAAACGCCAGTATGGCTCCGATGAACACGGTTTTTGCCCTTTTGTTCGTGCGCGCGCTTAGACACATCACTGTAAGCTGCGTCTTGTCTCCAAGCTCGGCTAGAGCGATGATGCCAAATGAAGTGAGGAGAGGAAGCAAATCCATGCCAAGAAGCCCGCTGTCTGTCTAATAAGGATTTTTCAACGCCCCAGGTCAGGCGCGTACCGCAATCCCCTTCCTCATGAATATGGAGTGTTTTATGGTGGCGTGGTGTGGCGTACGCGCCACCATACACCACAAAGCGTGTGTCGCCACTGTGGCGAATACTGTGAGGTCTGTGGCGAATGGAAAATGTGTGAGCGAATGGACAGAAAAAAGACGAAAGGTAGGACAAAGCCTCGGAAGGGTGTAGTGGATTCTCTATTGCTCCTTGCCATCTGCTATGTTCCTTGAGGGTAGATCTGGGGTATTAGTCGTAGCTGGACGAAACTTCATCCTAGCTAGCCAACTTCCTCCGCAAGTCAAAGATGGAAGACAGGACTATTGAGTGTGTGATGGGACTTGCTTGAAGGAAAGAGTGTGAACCTTAGGATAATGGAAAGAGAGGACCTGTCGGTCGTAAAGGATTGGGATAATGATGTTGGCATTGTGGGTGAGTATGAGCCGATCGTTCAGGAAACCAAGGCTGATCTGGCAAGGCAATACGACAAGTTGACTGAGGGCCAATGGTTCTTTGTTGAGAAGAAAGACGGTAACAAAATCGGCTTCATAGCTCACTTCCTAGCCCATGGCAAACAGACAGCAATAGGGTATGCGCTTCTTCCGAACGAAAGAGGAAAAGGTTTTGACAGCGAAACTGTCAACATCATGGCAGATTACCTGTTTCTCTCCAAGGGCATAGTGAGAATTCAGGTTGAGATCCACCCTGAGAATGTGGCTTCTCAGAGGGTTCTGGAGAAGGCAGGGTTCAAAAAGGAGGGAATAATCAGGAAATCCTTCTTCAGCAGAGGAGTGTACAGAGACACGGCAATGTCCAGCATTCTAAGAGAAGAATGGAAAGAACTCAAAATACTGACGCGAACCAGCTGATTCGGAGCGCGCGCTAATTCGTTCTATCGATCAACAGCAATCGCCGAACACGCTCCCTACATTTGTGCCGAGGGCAGTCTTTGACCCCCCATATAGATACAACCGCAGCTGAGGCATCGTCAGCTTCTTCGGAAATCTATTGCGTTGCTTTTCGCTCAATAGATGATACGCGCGATACGTATCAGAATCTTAGCGCGCGCGTTGTGACAAACAAGTTATCAGTATTCTCATGTCGTAAGGTTTTAATCTCCGCTCTTGTTTCTCCCTTTCTCGCTTAGGCGGGTTTCAGTTATGGTCACTTTGAACTTGGACAAGATTTTTGCTCCGAAATGCATTGCAGTGATCGGTGCCAGTGATGAGGAGGGCACCGTGGGCTGTTCGTTGATGCGCAATCTTGTCGACATGAAGTTTGAGGGCAAGATTTTCCCTGTCAACATTCGAAAGTCTGAAGTGTTGGGCTTCAAGGCCTACACCTCAGTAGAACAGATTCCTGAGACTGTCGATCTCGCCGTCATCGCCACGCCCGCACAGACCGTACCGGATGTAGTCGAGCAGTGCGGCAAGGCAGGCATCATGGGTCTAGTAATCATCTCCGCAGGGTTCAAGGAGATCGGAGCCGAAGGCAAGGCGCTTGAAGAACGCATCATCGAGATCAAGAAGCGTTACGGCCTGCGCATCATCGGGCCCAACTGCCTCGGCGTGGTCAGACCCAGCAACAGCCTCAACGTCACTTTTCTAGCGAAGATGCCTAAGCCCGGCAACATCGCCTTCATCAGCCAGTCAGGCGCACTGGGTTCTGCTATTCTCGATTGGGCGATGCATGAGAATATTGGCTTCAGCAACTTTGTGAGCATTGGCAGCATGATTGATGTGGATTTTGGCGACTTGATTGACTTTTTTGGGACTGATCCGAAGACGAAGAGCATCCTCATGTACATTGAAGGCCTCAGCGACGCCCGCAAATTCATGAGCGCCGCAAGACACTTCGCACGCACCAAACCGATAATCGTCATAAAAACTGGCAAGTACAGCGAAAGCGCCAAGGCCGCCGCGTCGCACACAGGTTCGCTCACTGGCGAGGACTTCATCTATGACAAGGCGTTCAAGCGCGCGGGCATGGTCAGAGTAGACGAGATCGCCGACCTATTCAACTGCGCAGAAGTATTGGGCACGCAGCCGCTGCCTCGAGGGCCGAGCATTGCCATAATCACCAACGCAGGGGGCCCAGGCGTGATGGCTACTGATGCCGTCATCTCCAAAGGTGGCAAGATGGCCAAACTCAGCCCTAGGACAATTGAAACGCTCGATAGCGTCCTTCCCAGCTTCTGGAGTCACGGTAACCCAATAGACATCCTTGGAGACGCGAAGGCCGACCGCTACAGGGCCACGTTGGAGGCGTGTCTCAACGATGAAAGCATCGATGGCCTCCTCATAATGTTCACTGCACAAGCCGTAGGTGATCCAGTCGAAATCGCCAACGCAATAACCGACTTAGTAAGAAGCAAAACCTACCACAACAAAACCATAGTGACCAGCTTCATGGGCTACGGTCCAGTCGAAGAGGCCAACGAGATTCTCAATCAAAACAACATCCCAACATACACCACACCTGAACAGGCAGTGAAAACCTACATGTACATGTATCAGTACAAGAGCAACTTGGAACTGCTATACGAGACGCCTGAAGAATTGCCCGTAGACGTCACGCCACCCAAACGCCCGTTGATGGTTATCATGCGCAACGTGGCCAACGAAGGCCGCGAAATCCTCAACGAAGCCGAAGCTAAAACCTTCCTCGAATACTACAACTTCCCCGTCGTCAAGACAAAGACAGCGCGCAGCGCAGACGAAGCAGCAACAATAGCCTCGCAGCTCGGCTACCCAATCGTCATGAAAATCCTCTCGCCACAAATTGTGCACAAGACGGACGCAGGCGGGGTCGTCCTCGACATAAACAACGAAAACGAACTGCGCGAAGCCTATGACCGCATCATGCGAAAAGCCAAGGAGTTCAGCCCAAACGCCGACATCCTAGGCGTTACCGTCCAACGCATGATCAAACAAAAAGGCTACGAAGTCATAATAGGCTCCAAGACCGACCCTCTGTTCGGGCCTGTGATCCTGTTTGGCATGGGCGGAATCGGCGTCGAGCTGTTCAAGGACTTCTCCATAGGCCTTCCTCCGCTGAACCAAACACTGGTCAGGCGTATAATGGAGGAAACCAAGGTTTACCAGCTGCTGAAAGGCTACCGCAACGTGCCTCCGGCCAACATTAAACTCCTCGAGGAGATCATGGTCCTCTTCAGCCAAATGCTTGTAGACTTCCCGCAGCTGAAAGAGGTTGACATCAACCCGCTCTTTGTAAACGAGAAGGAAGCCTTCGCCTTCGACGCCCGCATCGTCATCGACAGAAACAAGGTATTCCAGAAGCTTGAGCCTCACGCGCATCTCGTGATAACGCCCTACCCGAAGAAGTACGAGATAGTTTGGAAGATGCGCGACGGACGATCAGTGCTGCTAAGGCCTATAAAGCCAGAGGACGAGCCTCTCTGGGAGGAAATGTTCCAGAGCTTCAGCGAGGAGTCTATCCGCTACAGGTTCTTCCAAATCATAAAGGATACGCCACACGAAACACGGATACGCTATACGAACATTGACTACGACCGAGAAATCGCTATCGTGGCCGAACTTGCAGAGAATGGCAAAAGAAGAATCCTCGGCGTCGCCCGCGTAGGTATCGAACCCGACGGCAAGGCAGGCGAAATCGCCTTCATCGTCGCCGACCCGTGGCAGGGCTACGGCCTCGGCACAAAAATGGTGGATTACGCGATAGAAATCGCCAAAGACATAAACATCCAAACCCTCTACGCGATCATGCTGCCAGACAACTTCCGAGCCATAAACCTCATGAAGAAAATGGGCTTCACTATAACCTACCCACAGGACGGAACTGTAAAAGGCACGCTGAGCCTTAAGGAAGAAGAACAGGCCCAACCTACAGAACTTGGGACCGTTGTAGAACCGCGAATCGAAACTCAAACAACCCGAACTGAGCAAGAACAGGAGAAAGAAGCGCAAGCAACCTAGCAGCACGCTATGTGCAGTCTACAGGGGAATGGCGCCTATTCTTCTTGAGCGACCTTCTCAACTCTAAAAGATGATACGTTGCCAGTCACTGCGTCAATTCTGAACGACAACTTGTCTTCGAAGTAGCATGCCTGCACTGTCCAGCACTTGGCCTTTCGTCATAATTAGCCCCTAGAACGAACTCGGAATTGTACATCGCCACATCGACTTCGCGGCCTCAATGGCAATCTCTTTCGCGGCTCTTTTGTCACCAGCACGCAACGTTTCGTTCATCGGCATTCACCATCCTTATATCAGTCTATCAGAAACAAACCTCTCGAGTATGAACACTGGTGCTAAGGGCGATTCTGAAGGCATGGGCTCCTTGTATTCGCCTTTTTCAACTCTTCCAGATGTGCCTTCTCACCCGCCGAATTCACGAATTGCTGGTTTGCGTTCACAAACTGCAGCGTATGATACAGAGTTTCTTCGCCTGTCAGCTGCCCCTTGAAGTAGCATCCCTTCTTGAAGCCATTGGGCTTCAGTGTCTTCAAATAGGCCACAGCATAGCTGCAGTGTCCGACGATTTCACAAGAGGCACACTTGCCCCAATCCTCTGGATAAGCGCAGGGACCGCAAGCCACGTGGCAGGCCCTCTTCCCCGGAAACAGATTGGTTCTAACATCGCCTTCACATCTGCAACACTCGTTTTCCCATGACTTAGAACTAGACACCTCACCGTCTCCAAGTGTCTTCTTACAACTATTATTCATGGAAGTCCAATATAAACATTATTTTACAATCATAAAGCAAATATGCGCACAATCATGATGAAATTCATTGAAACCTTTGCAAATATCCGCGAGAACTGCGGAGCTTCATCGGCTGCGGATAAGAAGTCTTGGCAGACGGCAACGTCAACTAGCACATAAGAAACCAAGCTGTGAACTACGCCAAAAATCGTCAAAGAGGCATGTTGGCTTCCTGCGTCATTGCTTGCTTTCCTTTGGCAAATCATAGACAAACTGATTATCCTGCTCGCCCACGATTGACACTTTTCCAAACTGCCTCATGGCGATCAGATGCTTCAGAAGCTTCGATTTCTCAATCCCTGTGGATTGCGAAAGCTTCTCAACCGTCGACGGACCTTTGCTCTTCATCTCTCTAACGATAAGGTTCCTTTCTCTAGCGCGCTCCTGCATTGCCTTAATCTTTTCAGGGTCCACCGCTGGCTTCTCAGACAAGATCTACGCTTCCTCAAAGACAAGCTTCACACAAAGCCGTATATAAAAACAGTTGGCAACGAGGCCAACAATCAACGTAAGGTTCGCCTTCACAAGCCATACACAAATAAGCGCTGTTCACGAATAGAATGAGCTGAGAAATTCTTGCGAAAAAGCTTGTCAGAAGCCAGATTCGAAGAAATGAAGGACAAAGGCTTCCAACTGATTCGAGTAGTTGAGATGATGTGCGAAGTCTGCGAGAAACCCATGAGCACGAAAGAAAAGCTACTCAGAAGGGTTCAAATCGCAAACAAGGAGGACTTTGAAAGCCTCGTGAATAGGGCATCGGTTCACGACCGCGCTGAAGTTGATCTGGAAAACTGCAGGGTCTACTTCTACGATCACGATTTTCCAGGTGACATACACCCAGCGTGCGTGGAAAAGCTGTAGGCTGAGCGTGTGGCGAACTCAAATCAGCTGGTAGAGATACTGGCCGTCCTTTTCTCCAGCCTCACCTATTCTGCCGTCTCTCCTGAGTGCAATCAGATGCTGCACCGTCTTGTTCGGTTGAAGCCCAGTCAGTTGCGTGAGTTCCTCAGCGGTGAGAGGTCCCTTCTCTTTCAAGGCACGCGTTATCAGGTTTCTCTCAATCTCAACACGCATGATTGAACTGACTGCCTGCCGATATTTGTCCTCATCGATCTCCACCCTTATCTGTGATCTTCCCACGACCCATCGAAGCCTCTGCGACTTGAAAGCATCTATCGCCGCATCGGTCCTTTTTGCATCACCAGTCAGTCTGAAGGGGCTGGGTCCAAGTCGTCTTATTTCCTCTGTCATCTCTCTGACCAGCGCCGCCCATTTTCCGCCTTCGCTGGCCGAAATCCATTCGAGCCTCACGCGCTCAGGCTCAATCCCCGCACCTTTCACGGCCTCCTTCAGATAGTCGTATCTCTTTTCCATCATGAAGTTGCCTTTCTGATAATGGCAGTCTCCGGGATGGCATCCTGCAATCAAAACGCCGTCAGCACCCATTCTCAATGTCTCCAGCACCAAGGCCGGATCCATCCGTCCTGTGCACATTATCCGAACTATCCTGATGTTCGGCGGGTACTCGAAGCGGCTCGTGCCAGCCAGGTCTGCCCCAGCGTAGGAGCACCAATTGCAGCAGTAGCCCACAATCAGCGGCTCAAATTCCTGTTTTGTTTCTTCTTCTTCAGCGACAGTTTTCACCATCAAGCCCTGACCTCCCTTGATCTTTCTGGAATTAGAAGCGCCTTCACCTGTGCCAAAAAGTGATGGTCTCCATAGTGTCGCATAGTTATAGCTCGTTTCGGGCATTCGGCCGCGCATGAACCGCAGCCTCGACACAGCACTTCGCGGATTTTGGATTTTCCGTCCTCGATTTTGGGCGCGCCATAGGGACATATTTCTTCGCATAATCCGCAACCTATACATTCATCTTCGTTTACGACGGCTGTCGTGGCCTCGGAACTGACCTTTCCGTTGCCCATTAGAATCGATGCTCTGCCAGCTGCGGCTTCGCCTGAGATTATGCTTTCCGAAACGTCCTTGGGTCCAGAAACCGTGCCGGCGATGAAGACACCATCAACATTCGTATCCACAGGTCTGAGCTTCAGATGAGCCTCCATAACGAAGCCGTCCGTGCCTATCGGGATCTTGAGCATTCTGGCATGGATGATCTCGTCCTTGTTCGGAATCAGTGGCGTTGAAAGCACGACCCAGTCTGCTGGGAAATGCACTTCCAGTCCGGACAGTGCGTCGTAAGCTGTCACCTGGAGCTTGCCTTCTCGGGTCTGAGTTACTTCTGGGCGAGCTTCTTCTATGTGTCTTACGAACCTTACTTCAAGGTCTCTTGCCTTCCTGTAGAAATCCTCGTATTCCTTGTAGACACGGAGGTCGCCGAAGAGGACCACGACATCAGTCTTTGGAGAAGCTTCCTTGACGAGTATTGCGTTCTTTATTGCGTTCATGCAGCAAATCCTCGAACAGTAAGGCCATCCTTCGTCTTTGCGGGCTTTCAGGATTTTCCTCAGCAACTCTGCTGTGTCCGATCTTGGAAAGGCCTCAAGCTCTGAATGCTTGATCTCGCCTTTTCTTGCGCCCACGCACTGTATCATCACAACTCGCTTAGGTTGCCCGATTTCGCCCTTCTTCAGCTTCTCGTCCAGTTCCAGTTGTGTGATCACGTGGTCGCTCACGCCATACTCGTACACCCCGTTTGGAGGCGTGTAGTTCGACGAGCCAGAAGCCACGATCACCGTGCCCACGTTTACCTCCCTATCACCATCAGCACCTGTCAAGACAGCGTTGAAGTTGCCCACGTATCCCGAGACATCTTTCAGCGTCGTAGACGCCATGAACTCAACGTTCTTGTGAGACTTCACGCTCTTGACCAGTGGATCCACGGCCTCTGAGGCTTCTGCCAAAGTCGGATAAAGCCTGTAGAGCCTATTGGTCATTCCACCCGGCTCCTTTTCTTTCTCAATGAGATACACCTTGAAACCTTGATCAGCCATGGAAAGCGCTGCAGTCAACCCAGCCACACCGGCCCCAATCACAAGCGAAGCACCTTTTACCTTAACCTCGGGTTCAGATTGAGGCTCAAGAAGAGCAGCTCTCGCCACTGCCATCCTAACTATGTCCTTGGCTTTCAGCGTGGCCTTTTCGAGCTCATGAGGATGCACCCAGCTGACATGCTCGCGGATGTTTGCCATCTCAAACAGGTACGGGTTCAGTTCTGCCTCCTTGCAGGCAGCCCTGAAGAGAGGTTCATGCGTTCTTGGCGTGCAAGAGGCTACGACAACACGACTTATGTTCTGCTCCTTTATCGCGTGCTTTATCGCCTCCAATCCGGCTTCTGAGCACATGTAAAGGTTGCGTTCGGTGTGGACAACGTGTGGAAGCATTTTTGCGTATTCAGCTACGTCTGGAACGTTGACTACGCCGCCGATGTTGGTACCGCAACTGCAGATAAAAACTCCTACGCGTGGTTCCTCCTTCATCTAGGAGGCCTCCATTTTCGCCAAGACCTCAGCCACCCGCGCTGCCGTTGCGCTCCCTTGGGTTATGGAATCAGGAATGTCTCCTGTCTTCGGACCAAGACAATACCCGCAGGCAAAAACTCCCTGCACAGTCGTGTCAAGTGGGCTTTTCACGGCATCTTCTGGCTTAAGAAAGCCGTAGCCATCCAGTCCTATGCCCAAAGTCTTCGCCAATTCCTGAACACCTTTGCTCGGAATCAATGCTGAGGACAGCACAACCATGTCGAAGGTGATATTCTGCACGGTCCTCGTTATTGTGTCTTCGAACCAAATCACCAGGTTGGACGAGGCCGGGTCTTCGAAAAACTCTCCCGGGTTGCTTCGAATGAACTCTATTCCGAACTCGGATTTCGCCCTGTTCACGAACTCTTGGAATCCCTTGCCAAAGGCTCGCATGTCAATATAGAAAATGGTCACAAGGGAGTTTGGTGCGTGCTCTTTTATCAGGACTGCGTCCTTGACTGCGTATTTGCAGCAGATACTAGAGCAGTAGGAGTGGTCTATCCATCCTCTTCTGTCACGCGAACCCACGCACTGTATGAAGGCTACGCTCCTTGGGATCTTACCGTCTGAAGGCCTTATCAAGTGTCCTCCAGTTGGCCCAGAGGCGCATAGCAACCGTTCCAACTCCATCGCCGTGATCACATTCTTGTAACGTCCGTACCCAAAGTGCTCGATGGACGATGGGTCGAACACGTCAAATCCGGTGGCCACAACTATTGCTCCGACACTCAGCTCAGTTTCCTCAGGCTTCTGCCCTCTGTTTACGGCTCCCGAAGGACAGACTTTCTCGCACAGCCCGCATTCAACGCAGCTTTCCTTGTCTATCAAAGCCACTCTGGGCACTGCCTGCGGGAAGGGCATGTAAATCGCCTTTCTCATTCCGATATTCTCATCAAACTCGTTGGGTGCCTCTTGGGGGCAGTTCTCTGAACAGGTGCCGCACCCTGTACATTTCCTTTCATCCACGTACCTGGGCTTTTTGATGATTTTGGCCTTGAAGTTGCCAACTGATCCTTCTAGGCTTTTCACTTCCGAATATGTGAGTAACGTTACGTTTGGGTGATGGGTGCATTCTATCATTTTTGGGGCCAGAATGCACATTGAGCAGTCCATCGTGGGAAACGTCTTGTCCAGTTGTGCCATCCTTCCGCCGATGCTTGGTCTTCTCTCCACAAGATAAACTCTGAAGCCTCTATTCGCCAAATCCAAAGACGCCTGTATCCCAGCCACTCCGCCGCCGATCACCAATACTGCTTTCTTCATTTCACTTCGCCTCCATCATGTCCAAGAGCCCTGTTATCGGAATCCGGTGAGTCCTTATCTCCCAATCCTCGAGTTTCATGCCCATCGCCAGACGAAGCATCTCCGCTAAGCTCAAAACCGGAAGATTGTAATCTTCACTTGAGTGCCTTCTGATCTCTACCTGTCCCATGTCCATCTCGAGAAAACAGAACGGACAGACGGTGACTATTCCGCCAACGCCAGCCCTTCTCATTGAATCCAGCTTCTGTTTCGCGACGCTCAAGGCAACGTCGTCCTTGATACCTCGCAATGGTCCTCCGCAGCATGCCTCTTTCCTTTCGTAAGGAACCGATATGGCACCAGTGGCTTGAACAAGCTCATCCAAGACCGTGACGCCTGTGCGCTCTCCAAAATGAATCCTCTTCGGTTTCGTCAAATGACAGCCAGGCTGAACCGCCACTCGAAGGCCATTGAAGGGCTTTTTGACAGCATCCTTTACTCTCTCCAACCCCACATCCTGGTACAAAGCGTCGCTGAAGATCTTCACATCCGTCTTTCCCTTAAACTCCAAGCCAACGTCTGCAAGAATACTGTTGACCCCGTTCCGGATTTCTCGATTTTCTTTCAGAATTGTGTTCGTTGCCAGAAGTGATTCATAACAGTCATTGCACAAGGTCAGTATGTTGAGGCCCATCTGCTCAGCTACACATAGGTTTCTCGCGGCCAGAGCAAGCCAACTCGTGTAATCCATCGACTGTATGCTGAAAGGTGCACAGCAGTTGGCGCCTTCCATCTCCACAAGCTCGATTCCTAGCTCGGGTGCAATCTTGCGGACGGAATTCTCATACTGCGGTTCCCTAGCCGGTATTAGGCAACCCAAGAAGAACGCGTATTTCATAACCTCACGAACCTTTGCTGACCAGCTTGTCAAAGGATGTTCTTCTCAGAATCTTCTTGACAGCATCCACGTCAACTGTGGGTGCCTTGCCTAGTCCATGCTTCTCTCTTTGAGTCGAAGCCATTCTGCTAGGAACGACTACGCGTCCGTTCTCGAACAGGCTTCTTGCTTGGACCAGTATTCCTTCAGGAACCCTTCCTTCCCTGACCGCCAGATTCCTTATTGCAAACATGACTTCGCCTACATCTCCTAGCTGGGGGCACCTGTCAAGACATGTGAAGCATGAAAGGCAATACCACGGTAACTCTTCGCCCAAGACGTCTGAGCGCAAACCAAGGATAATCATCTCCATTATTCTCCTAGGGTTGTGTTCTGGCACGACTCTGGATACAGGGCAGCTGCTTGTGCACCTTCCGCACTGTATGCATGCCAAAACGCCTCTACCCCTCGGCGTGTTCGCAACCTCGTGCATGAAATCCTCATCCAGGTTACTCACAAGAATCACCATGCTTCTAGTCTCTATGAGGCATCGTAGGCTGATAGAGGTATAAGTCCTTCCGTATATTTTAAGGCATTGATGGAACATTTCTCTATTTTCTGGCTCTTTGTCGGAAAGCTCTGTGTAATATCGAGATTCTGCGAAAAACATCATTACATTAATAAGAGGGTTTACTTATGGAAAGTTTTTGAATCCATTAGATTGAGGAATAAAAATGGATGAAAAAGTCGGTGCGGTTCTTGTTGTCGGCGGTGGAGTTGCTGGCATACAGGCATCGTTGGATCTGGCAGATTCTGGTTTCAAGGTTTACCTTCTTGACGAATCCACAAGCATTGGTGGAACCATGGCGCAACTGGACAAGACGTTCCCGACAAACGATTGCTCCATGTGCATATTGGCGCCAAAGCTTGTCACTGCCGGTAGGCACCCTAACATTCAGCTGGTCACTAATTCTGAGCTGAAAGAAGTCAACGGCAAGGCCGGCAACTTCGAAGTGACAATATTGAAACGTCCACGCATGGTGAATGTGGATAAGTGCACGGGTTGCGGAATATGTTCGCAGAACTGCCCGACTGAGGTTCCGAACGAGTTTGACGTTAACATGGGCATGAGAAAGGCCATCTACGTTCCTTTCCCACAGGCCGTCCCACTCAAGTACGCCATCGACATGGAAAACTGCATCAAATGCCGCCTATGCGAAAAAATATGCCCAGCCAAAGCCGTGGACTTCGATCAGCAGCCTGAGACAGTCAAGATAAGCGTTGGATCCGTGATTCTGGCTCCCGGCTTTGAGGAATTCGATCCACACCTGAAAAGCGAATACGGTTACGGAAAGTTCCTGAACGTGGTCTCAAGCATCGAATTCGAGCGCATTATGAATGCTTCCGGTCCTTTCGGCGGAAAGATCGTGCGGCCATTCGATGGCAAGATACCAAAGAAAATCGCTTTCATTCAGTGTGTCGGCTCACGCGATGCCCAACTCGGAAGTAACTATTGCTCAGCTGCTTGCTGCATGTACGCCATAAAAGAGGCAGTCGTAGCCAAAGAACACAGCTCCACGCCGTTGAACTGTAAGATTTTCTACATGGACATGCGAGCCTATGGGAAAGAGTTCGACGCCTATTATGAACGAGCCAAGGGCGAATGGCAAATAGGATTCGTAAGGTCGAGAGTGGCAAGCATAACCGAGAACCCACTGACCGGAAACCTCTTCCTTCACTACGTTGAAGACGAGGAACCAAAGGTAGAGGAGTTCGACATGGTCGTCCTCTCAGTTGGCATGAAGCCACCGAAGAACGTCGAGAAACTCGCCAGCATCACAGGCATAAAGCTCAACAAGTACAACTTCTGCGAAACAGGCACTTTCTCATCCGTCGAAACATCAAAGCCAGGAGTATTCGTTTGTGGAGCATTCTCCGGACCAAAGGATATTCCTGAAAGCGTGGCCCAGTCAAGCGGCGCTGCATCAAAAGCAATGTGCGTGATCGCGGCTGAAAGAGGAAAGCTTGTCAGAAAGAGAGAGTTTCCGCCTGAAAGAGACGTGAGCGAAGAAGAACCACGCGTAGGCGTGTTCGTTTGCCACTGCGGCGTCAACATCGGCTCAGTGGTCAACGTTCCAGAAGTGGTCAAATATGCTGAGACGCTGCCAAATGTGGCCTATGCCGAAGAAAATCTATACACATGTTCACAGGACGCACAGAAACTGATTGCTGAGAAGATCCGGCAATACAGCTTAAACCGCGTTGTTGTCGCCTCATGCACTCCTAGAACTCATGAGCCACTGTTCAGGGAGACTGCTCAAGAGGCTGGCCTCAGCCCGTACCTGCTTGAAATGGCAAACATCCGTGACCAGTGCAGCTGGGTGCACATGCATGAGCACGAAAAGGCCACCGAGAAAGCCAAAGACCTTGTTGGGGCCATGGTCGCAAAAGCTAGGCTTCTGAAACCATTGAAAAAGCCGATGATAAGTGTTACACCCGTCGGCCTGGTTATCGGCGGTGGCGTTGCAGGCATGACTGCCGCCTTAGAGCTGTCAAAGCAGGGATACGAAGTCCACCTTGTCGAAAAAGAAAAGGAACTAGGCGGACACTTGCGCAAGATTCACTACATGCTTGAAAAGGGTGACAACCCACAAGGGAAACTGGAGGCACTGGCAAAGGCCGTCATGGAAAACGACAAGATACAAGTGCATACCTGTGCCGAAGTGGTTGACGTTTACGGTTTCGTTGGCAACTTCAAGACCAGGATAAAGCAACAGAAAGGCAAGGAAATAGAGATTGACCACGGCATAGTAATCGTAGCCACAGGCGCAGTTGAATACGAGCCCACAGAATACCTCTACGGCAAAGACCCTAGAGTCATGACCCAGCACGAGTTAGAAGAGCAAATAGCCGACGGAAAATTCAAGGCCAAGAACGTTGTCATGATACAATGCGTCGGAGCACGCACGAAGGAAAAACCGAACTGCTCAAGAATCTGCTGCGGCCAAGCCGTCAAGAACGCCCTAAAGATCAAAGAAGTAAGTCCTGAGACAGAAGTCTATGTCCTATACAAGGACGTTAGAACCTACGGATTCAAAGAAGACTACTACCGCGAGGCGTCAGCAAAAGGAGTTCTTTTCATAAACTACGAGGATGAGAAGTCGCCACAAGTCGTAAACGACAAAGGACAGCTGAGAGTGGGTTTCTGGGAGCCAGTGGTCAAGAAGGAAATCGAGGTCAACCCAGATGCCGTGGTTCTAAGCGCAGCAACCGTGTCAAACCCCGACAACAAACGAATAGCAGAAATGCTCAAAGTGCCCTTGACCAAGGATGGCTTCTTCCTAGAAGCCCATATGAAGCTTCGACCGGTCGACTTCGCCACAGACGGAGTCTTCCTTTGCGGGATGGCTCACTGGCCTAAATACGTAGACGAAAGCATCTCACAGGCGTGCGCAGCAGCCGCCAGAGCGGTTACCATACTGTCAAAGGAGACACTCGAGGCCGAAGGAATAGTCTCGCACATTGACGAGAACCTCTGCATCAGTTGCGGTCTCTGCATAAGCATCTGTCCCTACAGTGCCATATCCAAAAACGAAAAAGGAATAGCCGAAGTCAATGAGGTTTTGTGCAAGGGTTGCGGAACATGTGCGGCAAGCTGTCCAGAGAGAGCCATAACCATGCGCCAGTTCACTGACGAGCAGCTTGTGGCTCAAGGACTTGCAGTCCTAAGGAGGGGCACGCGTGGTTGAGTTTGAACCAAAGATAATTGGTTTCTTGTGCAACTGGTGCAGTTACGCTGGCGCCGACCTCGCAGGCGTGAGCCGTATACAGTATCCTCCGAACATCAGAATCATACGCGTAATGTGCAGTGGCAGAGTTGACCCCGTCATCGTTTTGGAAATGTTTGTCAACGGCGCTGACGGTGTCATGGTCACAGGCTGTCATCCTGGGGACTGCCACTACGTTGAGGGCAACCTGTACGAGGAAAGAAAAATCAGGATGCTCAGAAAACTGCTTGCCCTAACCGGCCTGGAGCTGGGCCGTCTGAGGCTAGAATGGGTTTCAGCAGCTGAAGGCCAAAGATTCGCCCAAGTAGTCACCGAATTCACAGACCAAGTAAAGAAGCTGGGTCCCTCGCCAGTGTCAGGAGCCAATCCGAATCAGAGAATTCTAGATAACCTTCAAGTGGCACGAAATGCTGCTGCAGACTCCAAACTGAGAACACTGGTCGGAAGAGAACTGCAGTTGACGGAAAAGGGCAACGTTTATGACGAGAAGCTTCCGCAGAAGGAGTTCGATTCTGTGCTAGACGAGACTGTTGAGGCCGAGTTCGTTCGACACAAAATACACTTCCTGACAAGCACGAAGTCTCTGCCAGTCAAAGCCTTAGCAGAGGCGGTCGAAATAAAGCCAGCAGCCTTGCTCAAACAGATCGTGGCCATGCGCAGAAGAAACATGATTGCGTTAGATCATATTGAAGGGACGACGCCGTTCTACAGGGCGCTAGAGGTTGGATGATGCCAGAAAAGAAAGCTGCAAAAAAGAAGGCTGAGGAAAAGAAGATCGGCGCGGTTCTGGTCGTCGGAGGAGGAGTCGCAGGCATACAAGCCTCCTTGGACCTAGCAGACTCAGGCTTCAAAGTGTACCTGATTGACCAAGGAGCAAGCATAGGCGGCGTGATGGCGCAGCTCGACAAGACATTCCCGACAAACGACTGTTCAATGTGCATCCTCTCACCCAAGCTCGTGGCAACCGGAAGACACCCAAACATCACAATCCTAACGAATGCCGAGATAACTGGCCTCGGAGGCAAGGCTGGAAACTTCGAAGTGAAACTTCGAAGAAAGAGCCGTTACATAATCGAAGAGAAATGCAACGGCTGTGGCATTTGTGCACAAAAATGCCCAATCGAAGCCGTAGACCTCTACAACGAAGGGCTCGGCAAGAGAAGCGCAATATACGTGGAATATCCGCAGGCAGTCCCATTGAAGTACATTATAGACCGTGAAAAATGCATCGGATGCGGGACGTGCTTCGAGATCTGCAAGGCCAACGCCATTCAGTACGACCAGAAAGATAGTGAAGCAACGCTGAATGTGGGTTCAATAATACTTGCGCCAGGATTCGAATCCTTTGACGCCAAACTGAAAAGCGAATATGGTTACGGGCGCTTTTCGAACGTCATGACTAGTATAGAGTTTGAGAGAATTCTGAGCGCCTCAGGTCCCTACGGCGGGCTGGTCTTGAGGCCTTCTGATGGCGAGATTCCGAAGAAAATAGCATTCATACAATGTGTGGGTTCAAGAGACTTCCAGCTTGGCAACAACTACTGCTCTGCGGCGTGCTGCATGTATGGCATGAAAGAGGCGGTCATAGCCAAAGAGCACACGCCCTCAAAACTGGACCCCACAATCTTCTACATGGACATGCGCTCCTACGGAAAAGAGTTCGACGCCTACTACGAACGTGCCCAAGGAGAATGGGGCATACGCTTTGTAAGATCAAGAGTGGCAGGCGTAACCGAAGACCCACAAACAGGCAACCTCCACGTTCACTATGTCGAAGACGAAAACCCAAAGACCGAAGAATTCGACATGGTAGTTCTGTCAACAGGCATGACGCCCCCTAAGAATGTCGAGGAACTGGCCGAGAACCTAGGAATAAAGCTCAACAAGTACAAGTTCTGCGAAACCGAAGCGTTCTCGCCAATGGAAACGTCAAAACAGGGCATCTTTGTCTGCGGTGCTTTTTCGGCTCCGAAAGACATACCTGAAAGCGTCGCACAGGCAAGCGGCGCAGCCGCGAAAGCCATGAGCATAATCGCGACAGAGAGAGGAACCCAGGTCACGGCAAAGGAGTATCCACCAGAAAGAGACGTCAGCAGAGAAGAACCGCGCGTCGGCGTTTTCGTCTGCCATTGTGGAATCAACATCGGCGGAGTCGTGAACGTTCCCGAAGTTGTGGAATATGCAAAGACCTTGCCTGACGTGGCTTACGCAGAGGCAAACCTGTACACGTGCTCTCAGGATACGCAGAAACTCATCAAAGAGAAAATCGTTCAGAACAAGCTGAACCGCGTCATTGTCGCCTCGTGTACGCCCAGAACACATGAGCCACTGTTCAAAGAAACAGTCCAAGAATCTGGCCTGAACCCGTATCTGTTCGAGATGACGAACATCCGCGACCAGTGCAGCTGGGTGCACATGCACGAGCCTAAAGAGGCCACAGAAAAGGCCAAGGACCTCGTCAGATCAATAGCCGCAAAAGCCAGACTGCTCAAGCCCTTGGAAAAGCCGATCATAAGCGTCACGCCGGTCGGCTTGATCATCGGTGGCGGCGTTTCAGGCATGACCGCGGCCTTGGAGCTCGCTAATCAAGGGTTTGAAGTTCATCTCGTCGAGAAAGAGAAAGAGTTGGGCGGGCATCTTCGCAAGATTCACTACTTGCTTGGAGGCGGCGATGATCCGAAGGAGAAACTGGATGCCTTGGTCAAGGCGGTTTCTGAGAACGACAAGATACACGTCTACACTGGCGCGGAAGTCGTCGACGTTTATGGTTTTGTCGGCAACTTCAAGTCGAAGATAAGACAGCAAAAGGGGAAGGAAAAGGAAATCGAGCACGGCATAGTAATAGTGGCAACAGGTGCAGTTGAGTACACGCCCACGGAATACCTTTACGGCAAAGACCAAAGAATCATGACACAGCACGAACTTGAAGAGAAAATCGCAGGCGGCGAATTCAAGGCCAAGAACGTCGTTATGATTCAATGCGTCGGAGCCAGAAACGAAGAAAGACCAAATTGCTCAAGAATCTGCTGCGGGCAAGCCATCAAGAACGCCTTGAAGATCAAGGAAACAAGCCCGGAGACCGAAGTCTACGTTCTGTACAAGGACATGAGAGCATACGGCTTCAAGGAAGACTACTACCGTGAAGCCGCAACGAAAGGGGTTCTGTTCATCAATTATGGAGACGAGAGAAAGCCCCAAGTCAGTAATGAGAATGGGAAGCTGAAGGTCACATTCTACGAACCTGTGATAAGAGAAGAAGTTGAGGTTGAGCCAGACGTCGTGGTGTTGAGTGCTGCAACCATTCCGAATCCCAACAACAAACATGTAGCCGAAATGCTCAAAGTGCCGTTGACCAAGGACGGCTCGTTCTTGGAGGCGCACATGAAGCTCAGGCCAGTAGACTTCGCCACGGAAGGCGTGTTCCTGTGCGGAATGGCGCATTCGCCGAAGTACGTGGACGAAAGCATTGCACAGGCCTGCGCAGCCGCGGCAAGGGCAACCACAATACTTTCGAAAAAGACGCTTGAGATGGAAGGAATCGTCGCAAACGTGAACGAAGATTTATGTAGTGGTTGCAGAATCTGTGAATATCTGTGTCCGTACGGTGCAGTTGAAATGAAAGACAAAGACGGCAAGCCTATTGCACACGTCTTAGAAGCCCTGTGCAAAGGCTGCGGCGCATGCGGTACGGCGTGTCCAACTAAAGCCATCATGATGGGCCACTTCACGACTGACGAAATACTTGCGCAAATCAAAGCTACGTTGATGGAGGCGAAAGCTTGACCGGAAATGATGGGTTTGAGCCGAAAATCATCGGTTTCTTGTGCAACTGGTGCGCTTACGCTGGCGCCGACCTAGCAGGCGTAAGCCGAATACAGTACCCTACAAACATCAGAATCATACGCGTAATGTGCAGCGGAAGAATAGATCCCGCCTTCGTCCTTGAAGCCTTCAAAGATGGCGCAGACGGCGTGCTTGTTGCTGGCTGCCACCTGCCCTCTGACTGTCACTACATCAGTGGCAACTTCAAGGCACTGAGGAGAATAACGCTCCTGAAGAACACTCTGAAGGAGTTCGGAATCGAGCCGGAGCGTTTGCGGTTGGAATGGGTCTCAGCTAGTGAGGGAGACAAGTTCGCGGCCATCGTTCGAGACATGGTTAATGAGATCAGGAAGCTGGGGCCAAATCCGCTGAGGGGCAAAGAGGTCGAGGCATGATGACCGAAACAGGACAGAAACTAATCAAGGCCTCGGAAATGGACCCGAAATTTAAATATGAAATCTCGAAGATGCACGGCGGAGAAAAGCTGATGCGATGTTTCCAATGCGGAACATGCACATCAGACTGCCCAGTCGCAAGGTTTAGCGAAACCTACAGGCCTCGACAGATAATTCGCATGACACAGCTTGGATTGAAGAACAGAGTGCTGGACAGCGACACGCTATGGTTGTGCGCGGCATGTTTTACGTGCACGGACCGTTGTCCACAAGACGTTGAAGTCGCAAGTGTCATACGCGTCCTGAGAAATCTAGCGGCGGAACGAGGTCACATTCCTCAGGTTTTCAAGGATCAAGCTTCAAGCATACTCGAATCAGGCTATGCCTACAAAATTCCGGAGCTGAGAATGAAGAAGAGGGAAAGCCTAGGATTGCCTCCGTTGCCGAAGGGCAACACTGATAGCGTCTGCAAGACACTCCGCGGCGTGGGTTTCCTTCAACACGTCGCGAAGAAGAGTGAGTGAGATGGCTGAACACAAGTATCTGATGTTTCTCGGATGTGCAATTCCTTACCGAGTTTCTGCTTTCGAAATCTCGGCACGAAAGATCCTTGGAAAACTAGGCGTTGAGCTTGTAGAAATGCCCGAGTTCAACTGTTGCGGTCTGCCTCTTGATCCAGTGAGCCACGAAATGATGCTCATACTGGCAGCGCGCAACCTTGCCATGGCTGAACAGAAAGGCCTAAACATAATCACGTTGTGCCCGGGTTGCGCAGGAACATTGAAGAAGGTTAACAGGATACTGAAAGAAGACAAAGCCCTGCGCGACCAGATAAACCACCACCTTAAAGAAGCAGGGCTAGAGTTCAAGGGAACAGCGGATACAAAGCATTTCATGCAAGTGCTCACCGAGGACGTGGGGCTAGAGAAAATAAAGGATACCGTGGTCAATCCGTTGACCATGCTGAAGGTAGCTGAGCACAACGGTTGCCATATTCTGAGGCCGAAAGAGTACATTGGATTCGATGATCCGGAAGACCCCAAGGTACTTAAGGCCCTGATTGAGGCAACAGGTGCAACCTGCCTTGACTACATGGACGAGACTGAATGTTGCGGTGCGCCAAGTGTGGGCGTGAGCGATAAGATTGCCTTGCAGCTGGCAAGAGACAAACTGAACCACATCAAAGACGTCAAGGCCGAAGCAATGGTAACGATCTGCCCATTCTGCCACATAATGTACGACACTAACGAGTTGCGTATTGAGAAAACGTTCAACGAAGCCTACGGCATTCCGATACTACACTATCCTCAGTTACTCGGTTTGGCGATGGGCATGAAGCCTGAGGAGCTGGCGTTCAACGAATTGAGAGTTGACGTTTCAAAAATACTAAGCAAAGTCTGTGATGGTGAGAAGTGAGATGCCGAAGGAAAAGTTGAAGATAGCCTTCTATTGGGCTGCAAGCTGCGGCGGATGCGAGATCGCAGTTCTTGACATGAACGAGAAGATACTTGATGTAGTGCAAATTGCGGACATCGTGTTCTGGCCTGTGGCATTGGACGTAAAGTACAAAGACGTCGAGGCTATGCCTGACAAGTACATAGACATCTGCTTCTTCAACGGCTCAGTCCGAAGCGAGGAACAGGAGCACATGGCGAAGCTGCTGAGACAGAAGGCCAAGGTTCTCGTGGCCTTCGGGTCATGCGCGCAAGAAGGCTGTGTACCTGGCCTAGCAACCCTCCACAACCGCAAAGAGATCTTCGACACGGTATACCTGAAAGAGAAGTCAGTCGTTAATCCTGAGAGAGTCACTCCTCAGACGCGCACGCAAGCAAAGGAAGG
>CAYHAK010000016.1:4104-28891 GCA_964354625.1 uncultured Candidatus Bathyarchaeia archaeon | reverse complement strand
CTCTCGTCAATGGCTCCAAAGGCCACTATGCTTGTCCACTACACCACCGGGCTGCGCCTATGAGGCGTGGTTCAAGTCAGTTTTCTTGTTGGCCAATTTTGATTAAAGCTTTCCTATTCCTGCGTGCCTTAAGTATCTTTTCTCAATCCGTGGTCCGCAGTATGCCTACGTATTCTGGATTCGTGGAGAGGATATTCTGGAAGGAACCGTAAAATTTATATATTAAGACATTGCATCCCTATGGTTACGCGCGGAATCAGGGTTACTGTTTTCTGAGTAACTGATGAAGAACATGGTACCTGTCAAACGCAATCGATGAAAACAGGACGAATAGAGAGAATGAGTAAGAAGGAAACCGCGACGCGTCAACGTCTGATTGACAAGTGTCCGGAATGCGGCAGTGGCAATCTTATTCATGATTATGACACGGGTGAAACCATTTGCGGTGAGTGTGGTCTCGTCTTGCACGAACAGATGATGGATAAGGGGCCTGAATGGCGGGCCTTCACGCAGGAAGAGAAAGCGTCAAGAAGCCGCGTAGGAGCGCCGACTTCGTATTCTGTTCATGACAAAGGCCTGTCAACAGCCATAAGCCAAGTAGACCGGGACGCCTTCGGAAGAAAGCTTCCGTTGTCCACGCGCCTGCAGATGTGGCGACTGAGAAAGTGGCAGATTCGCTCAAGAGTACACTCTTCAATAGATCGAAACCTTGCCCAAGCAATGGCTGAGCTTGACCGCCTCTCTGACAAAGTCTACATCCCTCCGCCCATCAAGGAGAAAGCAGCGGTCATGTACCGCAAGGCCTTGGACAAGGGCCTGGTGCGAGGCCGATCAATCGCAGCCATCGCGGCAGCCTCACTCTACGCTGCTTGCCGCGGAAGCGGGACTCCTAGGACCTTGCGTGAGATCGCCGAGGCGAGTTTGGTCGACAAGAAGGACGTTGCCCGTTGCTATAGGCTCTTGCTGCGAGAGCTTGACGTGCATATGCCTATTGCTGATCCTCTCACGTATATTTCGAAGATCGCTGAAAGAACCGGGATTTCAGGCAAGACGCAGGGGATTGCCATTCAGATCCTTCGGGAAGCCCGCAAGAAGCGCGCTGCCGCAGGCAAAGACCCAATGGGTTTGGCTGCTGCCTCGCTATACATCGCGTGCCTTCAGAGCAATGAAAAGAAGACGCAGAAGGACATCGCAGAAGCGGCAGGAGTCACCGAGGTCACTGTGAGAAACCGGTACAAAACGCTGAAGAAGCAGCTGAACTTGGTGCTTCCGGACTAACATGACGGTCAGTCTTGATCTTCCTCTTTTTCCATTTCCATAACCACGGGGCCGCTGTATCCGCATTCGTCACAAAGGTAGTTTCTCAGCGCAAGCCATTTGGCGAAACTGCTTGTCAGATGTATCTTCGGACTTCCGCACCTCGGGCAGTAGATGCGTGAGGGTGCCCGATGCTTGAGCGTTCTGAACACGTCACCCAGGTTCTGAAATACCTTCACTTTGAGCTTGCACCTCTCTCAAGAGGCTATTGGAGTGCAATGTTTTCCTGTGGGTATCCCAGTTTCACCAGGTATTGTCGAACCCTGTTGCGGTGGTCGCCTTGCAGTATGATCTGGTGGTTTTTGGCTGTTCCTCCGCATGCGCAGAAGCCTTTCAGGCTCTTTGCCATGCCCGCGAGGTCTGTGGTCTTGTCGTCTATACCGTCCACTATCGTGGTTGGTTTGCCAAATTTCCGTGTCTCGAGTCTCACCCGAATCCTTTGCTGCTCCTTTTCAATCTCGCCGCAAGCGCACAAATCTTTCGGAAGCCCGCAAGTAGAACAGATCTCAGCCATGATGCTCAATCTTGTAATGGCCACAGCCATATATAAGATTTTCAAACATGCATTCCGTAGCCCGAATCCATGCAGACTTGGTGAGGCAGGAAAAAGGAAGACGACTCCAATCTGGATTCCAGCAAGGTTTTAACGAAGATAGCCACGTATTACGGTTTATGAAAATCCTGATCGTAGGCTGCGGCAACATAGGGGCGGTGGCGGCTGATGACCTTGCAGGAAGCATGAATTCAGTTGACGTGGTCGTGGCCGACAACGACGAGAAGAGAGCCAGAGCCGTAGCAGAAAGGATAGGCAGGAGCAACGTTTCCTGGATCAAGATGAACGCCGCAAGCCACGACGAATCAGTTCGCGTTCTGAAAGGCTTCGACTTGGCCTTGGGGTTCCTGCCTGGAAAGCTTGGTTACGGTTTGGCTGAGGCCTGCATTGACGCCAAAAGAAGCCTGATAGACGTCTCGTTTATGGCCGAAGACCCTCTTACGCTTAACGACAGGGCAGCCGAGGCAAAAGTAACCATCGTGCCAGACTGCGGATTGGCGCCAGGCATAAGCAACGTTCTTGTTGGGCATGCCGCAGCAGAGCTTGACAAGGTTCAGTCCGCACACATAATGGTCGGAGGCCTCCCCGAAAAGCCAATCCCGCCTCTAGGCTACGTCATCACATGGTCTCCCGAAAGCCTGATCGACGAATACACTAGGAAAGCACGGATCATAGAAGACGGGAAAGAGAAGAATGTTGATGTCTTGAGCGGACTGGAGGAAGTTGACTTTCCGGACTTCGGCAGGCTCGAGGCATTTCTGACTGATGGGCTTAGAACGCTGATCCATACGGTACCGCAGGCAGAGGAAATGTGGGAGAAGACCCTGAGGTACCCGGGGCATGCTGAAAAGATAAGGACACTCAAAGAACTCGGGTTCTTCGAAGAATCCAAGATCAATGCGAACGGCGTGAGCGTGGCGCCCAGAAGGCTTACGGTCAAGCTTCTGGCAGAGAAGCTTTGGAAGCCCGAAGTCAGGGACATCGTGGCCCTGAGAGTGGAAGTCTCAGGCAGCAAGAACGGCAAGCGCCAGCGCTACGTCCATCACATGTTGGACCGCTATGATACAGAGCGCGACGTGACTTCCATGGCGAGGACAACGGCCTATCCGGCGTCGATAGTTGCGCAGTTGATGCTCAAAGGGGCCGTGACAGAGAGGGGTGTTGTGCCTCCGGAGGAGATAGGCATGAACCCAGGACTTTTCAGGCTGTTCATGGATGGCCTGAAACAGCACGGAATAAAGGTCAGCGAAGAGAAAACGTCGGACTAGGTTGTTACGCCCATTCGCTGAAGCCACTCTCGCAGGCTGTCTTTGATCTGCTTCAGACTTTGCCGCCTTTCCACGTACTCGTCGCCGCCGATCTGTCCGCCTTGAAGTTTGTATCCAGCTGCTACAGTTGAGTATCTATCTCCACCAGCCTCGCCCTCATCGGGTCAACGTACGAAACGCGCGCGCCAAAACGAGGCGAATCCTTCAGGTATTGCGTTCCATCAAGGTTCACCTGCAGCGAGGCTGAGCACCAGCACAGCTTGCCACTGCGTCCACACTCAGCTATCCACCAAGCGACGTAACATCAGGCAGCACATAGAAAAGACTGAGGACAGCCCAAGATTGCGCGCGATTGACCTCACTCCGTTAACTACACAGGGAACCAGCATTGAGCCATTCGATCTTCTGATGCCATAATGATAATGTTGGAACGTTGACAAACCAAACGCTTAAATGGTTTCATGGAAACGGTTAATTGCCAATTAGCGACATAGAGGTTTGCGGATGCAGATTCGTCCGGTTATTGTTTCTGTGGGCAGGACAAGGTTCGGGGAGCATTATGAGAAGGAGCCTCAGAAGCTGATCGAAGAGGCTTGGCTGAAGGCTTCGATGGAGGCCAACGTCGAACGCAAGGATCTGGAGGCCTGTTACCTTTCAGACTACTTCCTGCCTATCACGAACAAGCTCGGATTGGAAGAAGGTTTCCTTTCAGAACTCACAGAGCTCCACGTTCCAATGGAGGTCACACGCTCATTCAGCTCGGCCCTGTCAAACGCCTGCAACGCTGTCCGCGCCGGAATAAGCAACATGGTCTTGGTCGGCGGAATAGAAAAAATGACAGACCGATGGGACAAGATTCGCGACGATCTAATGCTTCTAGAAGACCCATGGAGCTACTACGCAGGATGCACGCCGGAAGCAAACCATGAACTCATGCTGAGGGCCTACATCAAGAAGTACCGAATTTCAGGCGAAGACGCAGAGAGATTGAACATGGCGCTGGCGCAGGTTTCAGTCAAGAACCACCTGCACGGAGCCAAGAACGAATATGCCCAGTATCAAAGAAAGATAACAGTGGAGCAGGTTGTGAACGCTAGGAAAGAAGCTCGAAAACCACTCGGTCTCTATGATTACGCGCCGATCTCCGACGGCGCCGCCATCCTCATACTGGCCAGCGAAGAGGCCGCCAGGAAGCACACAAGCAAGCCTGTCTACGTTCTGGGTTCCTCTTCAGCGACAGACTACCTCACATTCCCTGCGAGGGAGGATTTGACACATTTCGTGGTCAGCGGCATGGCTATGAAGAACGCCCTGAGGATGGCCAAAATAGGTTTGGAAGACATACAGGTTGCCGAGCTTTATGACCAGTCCACGGTTATGGAAATGATTTCGTTGGAGGACTTGGGGTTCTGCAAACAGGGAACTGCGTGGAGAAGCATTTACGCAAGCTGTCAAGACTACAAAGGTTACTACGAGATTGATGGGAGAAAGCTGTTTGTGAACCTGAACGGCGGCCTGAAGGCAGACGGAAACCCATTGGGCGCCACGGGTGGCGCTCAGATTTTCGAGATCGTCAAGCAACTGAGGGAAGAGGCCGGCGAACGCCAAGCGAAAAGTGATGAGAAGCTGAAGTATGGATGTGCGCTTGAGCTTGAAGGCTTCGGAACCAAAGGCTACGTGAACATTCTGGGGATAGACTGAAGATGAGCAGCGAACCGATAGAGAGAAGAGTGTCCTACCTCGGCGACAGACTGAGGGGAAGCCGCTGCAAAATCTGTGGAAAAGAATATTTCGAAACCAGAGACTACTGCGGAACCTGCGGAAGGAAAAGCTTCGGAAAAATGGTTGGCACGGACCTGTTCTACGACGCGGGAGAGCTTGAAGTCTGCACGCTCGTCAACGAGCCTACGAACAAGTTCACGAGGCTGGGCACGTATGTATACGGCACCGTTTCATTTCGCAATGGAAAAATACGTGTTCCTGGAAGACTGACCGACATAATAGTGAAGGACGAAGAGAGCATCGATTTTTCGGCTCTCGAAGGAAGGAAGGTTGTTCCGAGATTCCGGAGGCGCTATTCGGTGGACAGGAGCGATGTGATTCCGACGATTTCCTTGGCCTTCACCTTCGCAGACGAGTACTATCCGCACCAAGAGTACTCAGTCGTTAAGCCGAAGAAAGAGTCTGATACACCTGGAATAGTAGGCTACAGTGTCTACACTTCACGTTTCAGGATAAAGGAAGGCAGTGTGGAGCGCTCAATTCCATTCTTGGACGAAGACGCCATCACCGCCGCAGTTGAGGCTGGAAAGCTTGCTCTAATCCACAGCGGCGTGGACAACTCACACGTCGGCAAAATCTACGTTGGTTCGGAGTCGAATCCCTACGCCGTCAAGCCTATAGCCTCGAAGGTCGCGCAGGTGCTGAAACTCGGCGAGGAAGACGATGACGACGTGCAGGGGGTTGACGCCGTTGATACAGAATTCGCCTGCAAGGCAGCCTCGAGCATGTTCAAAGATGCCACAGCATTAGTCAACTATCCAAAAGGCAATATACAACACGCGATGGTCATCGGGACTGACAACTCACAAGCCGCACCAAGAGACTCGCCTGGAGGCGAGCTGGACTTTTTCGTCGGATACGGCGCAGCGGCGTATATTTTTGGAAAGCATGATGTGATAGCGGAAATCGAAGGGTGGTACTCTTGCACTTCTGACACTCCTGATTTTTGGCGTCGTGACGGGGAGCCTTTTCCGATGCACGGAGGCAGATTCACAGGCGATCCTGCATACTTCAAGCATGTCCGGAAGGCAGCCAGGAAACTGATGGATAGGCTTCACTTGCAGGTTGGTGACATCAGCTATTTTGTGGCACATCAGCCCAACGCGCAGTTCCCGACGAGAATCGCGAAGGAAATAGGGTTCAAGGATGAGCAGTACTTGCCCTCTCTGCAAGTCCTCAAGTTCGGCAACACCTACTCAGGCGCCTCGCCCGTGGGCCTAGCCGCTGTTTTGGACATAGCCAAACCGAACGAACGCATCCTAATGGTCAGCTACGGCTCAGGCGCAGGCAGCGACGGCTACTCGTTCATCACGACAAACCAGCTGCTGGAAAAGCGGCAATGCCAGAAAATGTCTGTCAGATACCAGTCGGGCAATCCCTTCTTGGAATATGTGGACTATACGACTTATAGGCGATTGAAGCTTGGAATGTGACAAACGATTAATAGAGTGCCAGCAGACAGTAGCTGAGGAGGTGTAGTTCGTTGTTTGCATTCGGGATATTCAAAGTCATATACTCACCACTCAAGGCATTCAAAGAACTCGTTCAAAAACCAAAGTACCGCGGCGGATTCCTAGTGCTTATCCTGTTCATGGCGGCCTATGCCAGCTCCACGTACGTAGTTTTATCCAAGACCTTTGATGAGCAGACTCTCCCCAAACTTGCAGATGGAGATAGGTGGACGGAGAACCACACAGGATGGACTCCGAACGCCAGCATAAGCGAAAGCAACGACGGTGTAGGCGGAAGCTACTTCGGCAACAAAACCGTCCAGTTCTCGGTCTCCAACAGCACGCAGACATGGCTGCAACTGGACTTCGGAGAACGTGTAGACTGTTCAGCCCCCGACGGCTTCAAGAACATGTCAGTCAGAATAAAGATGCTCAGCCCAGCAGCTACAGAAGTTAGGAATGTAAGTCTCTTTCTCCTCTCAGGAGCAGTTCACCACTTCGGCTACAATCTGACAGGGCAGGTCACCTCAATCGGCAGTGATCTGTGGAACAACATCACCGTTCCAGTAGGACCTGAGAAAGGATGGAAGGATAGCGGTCTTGGAGCTGACTGGGGGAACGTCACTGGCTTGCGGTTTGAGTTTTCAGGGTCTGAGAACGCGAACTGGACTGTAAGGTTTGATGGCCTGTTCTTCCGCGGAATTTTCAAGTCGGCAATGGACAACGTTGCAACCTACATCTTCGCCTTTTCCGCCAATGCGGTGACAATGTTTGCAATTAGGTGGATGTTTCTCGGAGGATTTCTCTATGTGGTGACCAAGGTTCTGAAGGGTAAGGCAACGTGGCAAGCCCTGCTGGCTCTGGCCGGATTTGTACTGGTGACTCTGCTTGTGCAATCGGTCGTCAATATCGCCGTGTATTCAGCCTTGCCTAAGGTCTACTATCCGCTTGAGGCAAGCGCCGGAGTCAAGGCGGAAAGCGACATGGCCCTAGGAAAGATAGCTGAAGAGACGGCGCTGGTTTCAGAGATCAGCCAGTATGTTCAGATTATCATGCACTTCTGGGCCACTGCACTCTGCGTTATCATCATTCGTTTCTCATCCGAGCTCGCGTGGGCAAAGAGCGTTATTGGCGCTACACTCGCCTACATAGTGAGCGTGCTGTTAGCGAACCTCTTGATAGGGTACTAGAGTGGCCGGAGCCTAAAGGTTCTGTAAAGTCTGCGGTGAAAACGAGCCCACATGAGCCCTGTAAAAAATCGGTGAAAAGTCATGAAGTTTTCAGTTAATAATTCGATTAGATAGGAGAAGCACCAAGTTATATTAGAGAACTGTTACTTTTAGCGAACTAAACTCTGGAATGTTTTGCAACAGAGAAAATGCCTTGTCAAGAGATACAATCTCTTTCGCGCAACAATCTCTGGCATTTATTGCATGTTGCATATCATAATGCCCCAGTCCTCGGTATTTATATCTCATATTAGTTGAGCGATTGCAGATAAAGCAATAATTGAACTCGGTAATCTCACCAAAGTTTGGGTTAATCAATCTCAATGTCTCTTCAAAGTAGTTGTGAAGTAACTTGTCGGGATCGACTATTCTGGCTTTTTTCTGTTGTGCAAGTTTTGTTACTTTATCAATAAGCTCACGAGTTTTCTTTTCAGCTTTGGTTCTGATCATTTGTTTCGCTTGTGGTGTGAGACCTACATAGGCCTCGTTTTCAGTTATCCTCTTTCGGAATACTTCAATTATTTCTAGCAATATCAGTGAGGAGATCAGTGCAATATCGTTACCTTGTTCGATTCTCTTCAGTGATCTTTCAGCCTTCAAATGTTGTTTGTCTTGGAGTAGGTATGAGAGCCAGACTGAAGAATCAAAATAGACGAGAGATATTCTACTCACCTCTTATCAGGTGGAGTAACTCTACAGAGTCAATTTTCTCCTTTGATTTTCCTTTTAGCATGCCTTTCATATTTGTGAGAATATCTTCTTTGCCTTCTTCCGCAATCTTGGGTAGTTCGAACAATTCTCTCAGATGTTTTATATTCTCGATGCTATTAGATTCGATCTTGGCAGGCACTTCATTCTTCCTAGTTTGAGACTCCAGAGTAAGAACTCTTTCATGAATGGAGGAAAGAGCTGTTTCATGAATTCTGAGAGTTTGAAATATTGTTCTAATTTCATCACGTAGCATCCTGAATTCCGCAGGTGTGACAAACTGACGCACGAGTGTCGGTTTAGTGATCATCCTCTGGAACATGGCTTGACTCAATTCAGTGGAAAGGAGCTCTCCCTCTATTTCTTTGTCTTCTTTGTAATACGGGCCTTTCACATGAACCATTTTTCAAGCTCTCCTGCTGACACGGAGACCTTGTGGACTAAACTCAGGCCGTGGTTTAATTGTCTTAAAACACTTGAACTGGAATTGTGTTGCCTCGGTTCTTATGTTTCTGAGAGCCTCATACAATTTTTCTTTGTCTCCATTTTTATATGATTTTCCAACCAAAGCCAGTTGCTCACAAATCTGTTCTCTTACTGCCTTTTGTACTTCGACACTTAACCTATACGTAAAGAAGAGCTGACCAATTTGATCAAAAATCCCTTCAAGAACTTCTCCTATTAAAATGCCATCTTGAAAATCAGACATAACTGAGATGGTTATCAAATCAGTCGAAATGCTTGAACTTCCAGCATAGTTATCCTCTGCGATTAGTTTTTGCATTGTTTCAATACTCTCATCGAAGATTTGGAACAAGTCTTTCATCCAATACTCACTCCCACTCTACCGTCTCACTTGGGGGTTCCAAGTTTCACTGGCTTGTCTAGATATAGCTTATGAATTTGTATATAAGAAGGTTGTTCTTGCTACGAAAGATGGCTTACACAAGATGTTGATAGCGTGAGATAAAAATGGGGGGTGAGGAAGAATTAAGCTTCCTCTTTAGGTGCTTTCTCCTTAGTTCTTGTCTTTGACTTGAGTTGTCGCGCGCGCGCGAAACTCCAATACTCAAAGGCTATCAACTATTCCATAATTACATTAGACCGCATGAAGGGCTTGAAGGCAAGACACCTAGCGAAGCTTGTGGAATAGAGATTAAGGGGAAAAACAAGTGGAAAACATTAATTCAAAATGCAAGTACTGTAGGAAAAACAAAAGTGACAAGTGACTAACCGATTATTACCATAGCCCCTTTGATCTGAGTCTCTTTGAAATGGCTTCGCCTATGAGTTTACTTGCTTCCATCCCTTTTGCAGTACTGTCAAAAGTAGCAACCACTTGACCTGTAAGTACTAGTTTTCTGTCTCCGACCTCGTTCGCTAGTGGAGTTATGATATCATATTCCAACTTAAGTTCACTAATTTTGAAGCCCTTACCCCTAAATTGCTTTTCTAATTTGCCATTTATTTCGTCTTCCAATTCTTTCAACCAAGGTGGGCGTGCTATTTTGTGTTCATTCAACGAAATCCCCTTTAATAGCATTGAGAAATTGCGCTTTTAAAGTCTTACTAGCAAATCCGAATTCCATGACAGCTAACGGAGCTTTCACCGACTTTTTACAGAGACTCGTATGGGCTCGTTTTCACCGCAGACTTGACAGAACCGCGGCCAGCAAGGCTTATATGGCTGAAGAGCTTTTTGCATGTAACTCGCCTTGCCAAAGCTCAAGTGTCAAGGAATCGGCGCGTAGCGCGCGCTCCGCGACAAGGACGAAAACACATCATGCCACGAAGGCTGCCTGAGAAAACCAGAAACGCCCCCAAGAAGCCGAGACGATTTGGAAGCCAACGAAGATATCGTTCGGGGAAACCGATTATCGGTATGTCACCGGTAAGAGAGAACCAGGAAATAGAAGTAGTGATAGATGATATCGGCAGCAAAGGTAACGGAATAGCCAAGATACAAGGCTTCCTCATATTTGTTCCACGAGGCAAAATAGGCGAACGCGTAAGAGTCAGAATCATGCCCGTAGGTGAGAAATTCGCCGTAGCGGGAAGGGTAGCATAAAGAGAGGAGAGAAGTTGAAGATAAACGAACTCCGAGACGGAATGAAAAAGGTCAACGTGCAAGGAAAAGTCATGGAGAAATCTGATACGCGTGAAGTCGTGTCAAGATTCAAGGACGAAACGTACAAGGTGGCCACGGCCACGATTGCCGACGAAACAGGCACCGTGAAGCTTACGCTGTGGAACGACCAAATCGACAGGGTAAGCGTCAACAACGTCGTCAAAGTGGAGAACGGTTACATCACGAGCTTCAGAGGAGAAATCCAGCTCAACACGGGGAAGTACGGGTCACTGACAGTCGAGTAACCAACAAGCTGGAACTATGGACGCGAGTTGCTGTTAACTGTGGATGAGAGGTGGTAGGGATGGAAGAAAGAGGTGGCTTCGGCCAGAGAAGAGGAGGATTCAGAGGAAGAGGCCCGAAATTTATACCGAAACCAGTTGAAACTGGCAAAGAATACGAAGTGGACATCACCGAGAAGAGCCGCAGAGGAGAAGGCATCGCCAGAATACAGGGCCTCGTGCTCTTCGTGCCTAACACGAACCCAGGCGACCACGTGACCGTAAGAATCATACGGATAAGCAGCAGATTCGCGGAAGCCGAAGTCGTTGGGAAGGCAGAAAGCAAGGTAGAAGCAACAGAAGAAAAGGCAGCTGACGACGAGTAAGACGAAAAGCTATTGTCACAGGCCCAGAATCGGTCTTTCTGAGAGATTGTCAGCCAGAAAGAACAAACAATGGAGTACCCGCTCATCGTAACAAAAAAGAGAAGAGATGGGAACAGACAGCGTGCAATTGATTTGTCTATACTTGTTCAAGCAATGTCGTGAATGTGTCGTGGTGGTCTTCTTCGTCTTTCAGGATGCCCATGAATAGGAACGCTGTGGTCTCATCTTTCTCCTTTCGTGCCAGTGTTATTATTTCCTTGTACATGTCCATTGCTTTCTTCTCGTCTTTCACGTCTTGCATGATCATTTCCTTCAGAGCCTTTCCAACGTTGATTGGGTCTGGCTTCGTGGTGGGTATTCCGCCCAGATAGAAGAGCCTCTCGGCGATGGCTTCGGCGTGTTTCATTTCGGCGATAGCTATCTCTTGGAAAGCGTCCCTCGTGGCATATCCTTCCACTCCTATCCATTGAACGTGCTGCCACATGTACTGTACCGCAACCTGCATCTCCCTAGCAATTGCACCGTTTAGCATATCCAACAGTTTCTTTGATGTCATACAGTTTTTCACCTCACAACTCAGATAATTAGAAGGCAGTTTGTTCATCTCTTATATTAAACTTGTCATAAGCCGCGAAAGAGAAGCTAGCTATGAGGCCAAGCGGTGCGCCTGTTGAGCTCTAGATAAACAGGTCATCCTCTCTTGGTCTTATTAGCTCGGTTGCCTTGGCCGTACGCGACCGTGGAAACTTGTATCCCCGGATTATTGCCACTGGAACTCCTTCGTCAGCTTGACCTATCGCAAGCTCAGCTGCGGACGCGAGTTCATCGGCCACGGCGGTTCGTTTGATTCTCAGAACGTAGCCGAACAGGTCTTTCTCGCCTCTTCTGTCGCGTATGGGTTTCAAGCCTGCGACTCCTATGGCTACGTTTATCTCGCCGTCTCTCAACGGACGACCGTGTGTGTCGGATACTATGACCGCAACATTGTGACCCGTCATCCTCTTTATCTCTGCCCTGATGCTCTGAGCGGACTTGTCAGGGTCCACTGGGAGCGGAGCCACGTTACGCTCTCCCAGCACATTTGACCTGTCAACGCCCGAATTCGCGCAGACGAATCCGTGTCTGGATTCGGTTATGAGTTTGCCGTCGCCCATGCGGACGATGCTCTTTGATTCTCGGAGGACGACTTCGACGAGTGCTGGGTCTTTATCAGAATGCTGGGCGATGGTCTTGGCGAATTCCGAGGGCACCACGGTGTCAAGGTTGACGACGTTTCCTTCGGCTCTGGAGACAAAAACGTGTGTGATGACGAGCACGTCTCCGTTCTTGATTCGTGTGCCCTGTTTTTCGGCGGCCGTGCATACGAGTTTGGCAATATTGTCGCCGGCTTTTATGATTGGCAAGCCCTCAATGGCTATTATCTGGATCGGATTCATCAGAAACACGTCTCGGCCTTGCAGGTCAAATAGATATTTAGGTTCATGCATGACAAACTTAAACTTATGGGAAGACATCATTTCTAGGAGCGGGTCAACATGAAGACTGAGCGCGCGCGAGGTTTCACCTATGGACTTCAAGGAAAGCAAGACTGAGAAGAATCTGCTTGCGGCGTTTGCAGGCGAGTCGCAGGCAAGGACACGGTACGCGTTCTTCGCTAGCGTGGCCAAGAAAGAAGGCTACGAGCAGATATCCGCCATATTCACGGAGACGGCTGACAACGAGAAGGAGCATGCTCAGCTTTTCTTCAAGCTTCTGCAGGGCGGGTCAGCAGAAATCACGACGTCATATCCTGCAGGTGTGATAGCTTCGACTGCTGAGAACCTGATGGCGGCGGCCGAGGGCGAAAAGCTTGAGTGGGGCACGCTCTACCCTGGATTCGCTAAAGTCGCGGACGAGGAAGGCTTCACAGAGGCGGCGCGGACGTTCCGCAACGTGGCCAAAGTGGAAGCCTACCACGAGCGGAGATACGTGAAGCTGCTGGATAACGTGAAGAACGACACGGTATTCAAGAAGACTTCGGCTATAATGTGGAAGTGCCGCAACTGCGGGCACATCTTCGAGGGGGCTGAGGCGCCTGAGAAGTGTCCGGCGTGCGACCATCCGAGAGCGTTCTTTGAGGTCTGGTGCGAAGACTACTAGCCTTGATGAAGCACTTTCTCGACGTACAGCTTCGAGAGTGCAGGAGGCGTCAGGCCCGTCTCCTCCATTATCATTGGAAGCATCTCGCTCCACATTCTCCTGACTGCCTTAAGCCTCCGCCGGAAGTCGCGCTTCGTGAGGCTTTTGATGGTCGTGGCGTCTTTGAGAAAGGCCTCATAGTTTCGCGGTAACCACTTCAACTCATATGAATAGTGGATTCTCCATTTTTGCGGAGGCACATACTGCTTGTTCAAGGCGAATACTATCTTGATCATGAGGTCGATGGAATAGTTCAGACAGTAATGGGCAGAAAGCAGATCTCCTCTGTCAACCCACGCCTCAACCATCGTGCCCTCGCCTTCGTCGTGTGGGCAGCAGTACCAGTGCAGATACTCGCCGAAGATGACGATGCGTTTCAGCCAGAAGGCCTTAGGTGCTTTCAGTTTTTCTGTGAAGAGCTGCTTGGCTCTTCCTTCGGGGTCATAGGCGATTTCGGCGTTGGAAAAATCCCATCTGTTCAGTTCGGTCCACTTTCTGTTTTTGAAGTCGTCGAGGAAGTGGATTTCGAGGTCTATGTCGACGCCTGTGCGTTTCTGTTCGTCAGAGCCGAGCTGTTTTAGTTTTCTCCTGAGGCTTTCGTCTTTGTCTGTCAGCAACGCGATGATGTCGATGTCTGAGTGTTTGTCGGCGAAGCCTCTGGTCAGGCCTCCGATGTAGAGAATGCCCGTGACGTCTTTGTGCTGGGTTATTTGGGAAGTGAGCGCCTCGGCGATTTGCCTGTGCTTGCTGATGCAGTTCTTGCCCTTTAGCCTGTGCATGGACGCCACGTTGAGGAAAAAGTGGTTACTTGACGATTTTTTCGAGTTCGTTGAGGAAGTGTTCGAATTGTTTGAGGCCGAGTTTCCAGAAGTCTGGGTCGATTACGTCGAGGCCGACGATTTCGCCTGCTTCTATGGGTGAGATGCTGCTGCCTGCGGCTAGGAGTTTCTTGAACTTGGGCATGAACTTTTTGCCTTCTTGTTGGTATTTGTGGTAGAGCGCGTAGACAAACATCGAGGCGTAGACGTAGGGGTAGTTGTAGAAGCGGAAGTTGGCCAGGTAGTAGTGTGGTTTCATGGTCCATTCTGCCTCCATTTCTGGGATCCATTCGACGGCGTCGCCGTAGATTCTGTTTCTTGCGGTGGTCCAGTGTTTGCAGATGGCTTTGTAGTCGAGGAATTTGCCTTGTTTGATGTCGCTGTAGAGATTCTGTTCGAACCACACGCGGGCTGACACTTGGAAGGCAGCCATTCCTGCCTCGTCAAGAATGAAGCTAAGGATGCCCTTCTTTTCAGCGTCCGACTTAGCCTCGTTCAGCAATAGGTCAGCCAGCAGCAGTTCACCGAAGGTCGAAGCGGTCTCAGCTACGACCATGGGGATGTTCAGGTTCATGAGCGGTTGGTCTCGTTCCGAGTAGTAGTCGTGTGTAGCGTGGCCTAGCTCGTGCGCCAAAGTGAATACGTCGCCGAGGTTCCCGTTGAAGTTGCTCAGTATGAAGGCCGACTTGCCACTGTACCAGCCAGAACACCATGCCCCGTTTCGCTTGCCGAACCGGGGCGACCCGTCCAAACGGTTCTTCGCGAACATGTCCTTAACGGCGAAGGTGTAATCCTTGTCGAATCTGCCGTAGGCTCGTGTGCAAAGATCCTTGGCTGTTTCATAGTCGAACCTCATTTTCGGTGCGTCCGGCAACGGCGCGACTATGTCGTGGTTGCCCAGTCTCGTTAGGCCCATCATCTTGGCCTTCAGTTTCAGGTATCGCCTGTACAACCTCGCGTGTTCCTCTATGGCCTTGAGCAGGTTGTCTATAACCTGCTGGTCAGTGTCGTTGGCTATGAGGCTAGCGTGCATGGGCGACTCGTATTTTCTGCGCTCGCACACGTTCATCCAGTCGCTGCACACGTTTCTAAGGGCGGCGCTGAATATTTCACTGTACTGGCCCAGCTGGCCGTAGATGGATTTATTGGCCGACAGGCGCGTGACTCGGTCGTGATGCGGCAGCAGCCCGTTCGCATCGCCGTACGAGAGCGTCTTCTTCTTCCCCTCGACTTCCACATCGAACATACGGGTGTTAAGCCACTTGCTCTGCAGCTCCTCCCATCCTTTCACGCCGTACTGATCTTTCTCGATGATGACTTGCTCTTCTATTTCGCTCAACTGATGGGCTACTTGTCTTCGGAGCCTTTCCAGCGAATGCCTGTAAGCTTTCAGCGCGGGGTTCTTGATCAGCTTTGGCTTCTTGTAGACGAGCGCACCTGCTTCGAGCTCAAAGAAGGCCAACATCTTGCCCAACTTGGCCTCAAGCTTGTTGGCCTTCTCAAAAAGCGACTGCGTCTCAGGCAACGTCATGTTCGCCGAGAAGGACAAGTTGGCGAAAAGCAAGATGTCACGTAGCTTGGCCTGCAATGCCTCGAAGTCTTTGATGCACTGGCAGAGCCGTTGGGCGGAAAGCTTCTTGATCTTTCCCTGATATTTCTTCGTGAAGCCCTCAGCCATTCTAGTTGCACTGTCTATGGCTTTTTGGACTGAGGGGTCTGTGAGGCTTGGGAATATTGGAGATAGATCCCAGACGATCTCGGTTTTTGGCATAGGAATCATCCTGCTCTCTAGACAGTATGAACTTGAATTAAACGTTTTGTTGGCTACCTGCCTTTGAACGCAGAATATTTAAGGATAGACAGACAGAGTGTTGTATTCGACTGTTTATGGAGGCTGTTTCTAGAAAGGTTAGCTTGCTGAAGCCTTTCGACGTGGGCAGCATCAACATATGGAAGGACGAGTATTTCGCTGACGCGTTCGTGGTGGATTTGCCTTTGGACTACGTGCCTGACCACATGTGGCAGGACATTTTCGACGCGAAGTGGAAGTCAAGCAGGCACTTGTGGGACAGGAAATTGTACGTGCTCGGCAACAAGCTAAGACTCATAACGTCGCCCGAAGACTTCGAAGCCAAACTAAACTGGATAGAAGCCTTGATTTTCGAAACCAACAAGGCCGTGGACGAACAGATCTTCGCCTTCCAGCAGGAAGAAGAAAGAAGAACAAAGACCGAAATACGCAAACAAATCCCGTGGGAAGAAAGAGCCAAAATCGAAATCATCAAGGAAGCCCTCAGGAAAAGGTCAGCCTAGCCAGAATGCAAACACCTGCAGTCTTGTTGTGCGCTGGCTACTTCGCGCGCGCACCCTGTTTCACAGTCTGCTCTATCTTGACTTCTACAGGTTTTTGTAGTGCTGTTTCGAGTATTTGCTTGATCCAGCCTCGGCTGCAGTTGCAGAAGCTCTTCGACAACTCACCCTTGTACGCTCTCACCAGAGGACAATAGCACCTCTCATACTCTACATATACGCCGCCATCCTCAATCCTCAGATGCTTCCATACCTTGCTCAGTTTCTCCAGAAACTCGCCCGTCGTTTTCGATTGTTTCTTGAGCACCTGTGCCTTCGTGACGAGGCTTCGGGGAGCGCATTTGCGTCCGCAGTTCTCCAGTATCTTTACACGCGTTTCCTCGTCTGCTTCGGCGTCTAAGCCTTCGAGAACGTTCTTTATCCACCTGTGCTGAAACGCCACAACCAACACCGTCTCAATACGAGGAATATCGCCTTGTGGATTCTAGACTCTTGGCTCCCCGTGCTAGGCACGTCAAAGCCTTAATGATTCCCCAGCTAGTTGTCTCATAGCAAGCGATGGAAAGGCCACGTCCACCTACAGCGTCAACCATGCACCCGCTCGTAGTGGTACAGGTGTTCCTGCGCGTAGCCTGCGTATCTCCCGAAGTAGTTTCTGCCGAACAGGCTCAGCCTTTCATATTCCGCTTTGCTCAGCGACTTCTCACAGGTCATCCTGCTGACGAATTCGCGTGGAAAATGCTTCGCATAATGCCTCAGAATCACTCTGCGCATCCAGACGTCCACGGGAAATGCTTCAAGCCTGCCCAGCGAAAACAGCAGAACACAATCCGCCACCTTTGGACCTACACCTGAGAGGCGCAGCAACGCCTTCCTTGCCTCTTCATATGGCAGTCTGCGCAAACCCTCAAAATCCAGACCTGTCTCAAGCAGGGTCTTTGCGGTCTCTGACACGTATCTGGCTCGGTAGCCAAGACCGCATTCCGCAAGCTCGCTCAAAGCAGCCTGTGCAAGCCTCTCCGGCGTTGGGAAATCATGGAAACTGCGCCCTTCAAACAGGACTTCGTCGCCGAATTTTGTGCAGAGTCTGAGAAGCATGTTCTTGATGGCTGGAATGCTCTTGTACGTGGCGCAAATGTACGATACGAGGCATTCCCACGGATCCTGCCTCAGAATCCGCAACCCTGCAAACTCGCGAACCGCGTCTTTGACATGGCTGTCCTTGGAAATCCGCTCGAATATCTCGGGCAGACTGTCGTCCAAGCCGAAGTAGCTTCTCACGAAACGTATGCTGGCGTTTTTGAACCGCAACTCATCGCCGGCTTTGCTGATTTTGAGCGGGACTTGCCCTGCAACGCCGAACCACCATTCGCCCTGCTTCTCCCACCTGAAAGCCTGTCCGCAGCAAAGGGTAGCCTCAAGATTCAGCGGACACGCAGGCTCTAGGTGGATCTTCATCAAAACATGCCTTCCCGTGGTTGCCTTGACCCGTTCTAGTTTTTATCAAAGCACCTATTAAGCATGAGTCACAGTTTGATGCCTCCAAGAGGAGCCACCATTGAAACGCGCGAGTCTCATAGCGATCAGCCAACTTCGTGAGGAACCCTACGCATCGATAATCTGCTATCCGCGAACAAGCAAGGTCGAGTTGAGAAACCGCCTAAGAGAGCTGCAGAAGCTAGATGTTTCCGCCTTGAAGTTCACAGGTGAAAAGTTGGTTTTCGGCAAGCCCGTTCTGGGCAAAGGCTGCGTGGGAATAGTTGCACTGGCCTGCGTGAAAGGCCGAAAAGCCGCCCTGAAGATACGAAGAGTCGATGCTGACCGAGCCAAGATGCAACGTGAGGCACAGCTACTCAACAAGGCAAACTCCGCGCAAGTCGGACCAAAGCTACTGGCAGCAAGCAGAAATCTCATGCTCATGCAGTTCGTGGACGGCAATCTGCTTCCAGACTGGCTAGCGAAAAAGCCGGATGAGGCGAAAGCGAAGAAGGTCATACGCGAGATACTGGAACAGTGTTTCCGCTTGGACGAGATCGGCCTGGACCACGGCGAGTTGAGCCACGCGCCCAAACACGTCATTGTCGACAAAAGGGGCAAGCCTTTCATCGTGGATTTCGAGACAGCCAGCGTCAACCGCAGACCCTCCAACATCACATCAATCTGCCAATACCTGTTCCTTAACACCGAAGTCGGCACGCAAGTAGCCGAACTCACGGGCGAAGCAGATAAAAAGGCGATTCTCGAAGCGTTGAGGCGTTACAAACATGACAGATCTCGTGCTAATTTCCAGAACGTGCTGTTGGCTTGTGATCTCTAGACAATGTAGCCTACAGGCTGAGTCTGAGGCTTGTCCTGCTCTACTTTCTCGAGGCCCAGTTCCTTGACGGTTTCGGCCAGATTCAGCCAAGTTTCGATTTGAAACTGCCTTGCAAGACGCTTCTTATCATAAAGCAGCGGGATGAAGTCTACGAATATCCAGCCGTAAGCCTCAGACATGCTCCCTTCTCCCACGGAAAACAAGCCGCAGCTTTTCTTATAATCCCGTATGTAAAAACATGATAGAACACAATTCTAGAACAAAAACCCTAAGACAGAGAGCCTAGACGAAGACCTCTTCCAGTCTGTCCTGCTCCAACGCCTCTTTGATTTCAAGCGCAATGCGCTTGCCAATATACATGTTCTCACCATACCTCAAATACGCATACGGCGACGTTCCGATGCCCACGTTCGTGCCTGCCACGATGCGCGCGGAGATCTCGAAGGCATAAATCTCCTGATTGTCCGTGATTATGGTTTCAAGACAGAATGGTCCAATGATGCCTGGAGGAGCAAGCGCTTTGGCGGTTTTGTGTACGCCGTCTCCCATTCTGATAAGCTCAGGCAGCAGCGACTCGCGCAGCGTCAGCGGCATGTTGCCTATTATTGTGTAGGTTGGGCTTACGCCGATTTCCAGCTGGTCGCCTGCAGGAATTCGGCCTATAGCGTCCACCGCAGACTCGTACCGCCTGTCCACGCCCAAAAACTCCACATCGTTCTTGATCATCGAGCTAAAGTAGTGGGGATAAACGTTGACGCCGAGTATGTACTGCTGCAGGTGGATACTAGCTACGTCTGCCCGTTTGAGCAGCCCGCGTTTCACCATTTCCCCGGCTTTGTCATGGAACTCTTTCGCCGACTTGGCGAGGAAGTAGCCTTTGCCTCCTTTCGCGCCCGGCAGCTTAGCGATGACGAGGCCTTTGATCTGTTCAGGACTTTCGAAGGTCTTGGGCAGTCTCAGCCCCGCCTTCTCTAACCACTGCCTCTGCCTCTCGCGACCAGCTTCCCAATGCAGAAGCATACGGTTCCCGAACATGGGCACGCGAAGGCTGTCCGTAAGCTGCTCCGTGCTCAAATAGGCCGTGAACGAGCCGTGCGGAATAAGCACTGTGTTAAGCTTGCGGAGTTTCTCCTGAAGCTTGGCATCAAGCAGTTCAGTGAAATCCTTCACGAAAATGATCTCGTCTGTAAGCGGAAACTTCCTGTACAGTATCTCGTCAGCCTTCTTGCACACGCACACTGTGCGAAAACCAAGCTCCTTAGCGCCTTTGAAAATGTTCAGCGCTGAATGCGAGCCCAACGTGCCAATCGCAAGCTTATCACAATCGTACTCGCTCAGGATTTTCGCTATTTGCTGCGGCGTGATCATGTGACGATGTCTCCCAAGCGGTTTTCTTTGATGGCGCGCTTGATTTCCATGGCCACACGTCTGCCTGGCCCGACCTCCATGCCATACTTGTACTTCATGTAAGGCGAAGTAGGTTCAACACACGGACACCCTGGCGAACGAGGGCTCACATCGAACACGTAGAACTCGAGATTTTTAGCCACAGCGCCCTGCAGTCCGAACAGGCCGATCATTCCAGGCGGATACTCGCGTCTGCAGGCACTGACGAAACGCTCACCTGCTTCGAAGACTTTCTCGATCTGGCTTTCCCGCATCGTCACGCCCATGTGGCCGATTTCAACGTTTTGCGTGGCCACGTTGAGCTCAAGCTGCTCGCCTGCAGGCAAATCCAGCACGCCATCCAAGTCAGTCTGAATCCGCCTGTCAAAACCCAACAAATCAACCTCATCAGTAAGCGGAGACCAGAAGTAGTTCGCGTTGAACTTCGCACCCAGCACGTACTCCTCTATCACCGCTTTTTCAAGCGCCTTACGAGTGACTATGCCCTTGCGCATGCGCTCTTCAGCCTTCTTCTTGAACTCCCGCGGTGAACTCGCGTAGAAGAAAGCGCGCTCTATTGCTCTCTCTTTTTCCGGAACCTTGACTATTGCGAGGCGATCTATCTCATCCGGCGACTTGAAGACCTTTGGCGTTGGTATGCCTGCCTTCTGAAGAAGATAATACTGGTTTCTCGGCGCGTTGCGTTCTTCGCTTCTGAGAATGTGCCTGTTGCCCAGCAATGGCACGTTGAACTCCTGCTCAATAGCGTCATAGCCAACATAAACGGAGAAGGAACGGTTAGGCACAAAAACCGTGTTCAAATCCCGAAGCTTCCGCTGATTCTCCTCTTTCGCCATGTCAGCGAATTTGTCGACGAGCAGAACGTAGTCAAACAGGTTGCGATAGTACTTCGCATAGGTTTTCTCCCTGCCCCGCTGGCAGACGACAACAGTCTCAAGGTCTTCCAGCTTTGCGCCACTTGCAACCTCCAAAGCAGAATGAGAACCCAAGACACCAACCCTAATGCTGCCACGGCTGTATCCAGAAACTAGTCGTCCAATATCCATACCAAGCACGCAACGATTTCAATTGCTAGAAGGCTCAAGATGCTAATAAGATCTTTCAACAGTCAACAAGCCACGCAAGAACCCGCGCATGCCTTGGCGGCTCATACTTTGATGCTGTTGATTATTCGTGAAAGGCTTGGCGTGTCAAACATTTTCTTCCCGCTGATCTCGTTGGCCGTGGCCATGTACATCTGACTGATTGCGGCTTTCAGTTTCTGGTTTAGCTTTGGCGGTGCCTTCTTGACTAGTCTTTTCCAGTCTTCCACGTCTTGTTCCTTTGCCTTCCTCTTTGCCTCTTCGACTTCCTTGAACCATCCTGTTTTCCTATAGTATTGCCTGGCTATTTCCTTGCTTACGTGCAGGCCATCGTAGGTGAATCTGCATTCGTCCAGCGTGCCTACCACATCAACGACCATGAGCTCCCTTTCGGGGTCGAAGGCCAGCTCTATCTTGCCGTCCTCGTTCACCAGACCCGCGTGTGAGGCCAGCTCCGAAATCAGCCTGTCAACCTTCAAGAGCAAATCCTGAATCTTCACAACTTCGCCATACGTGAGTCCCGCTAGGCCTTTTGCCTCCTCCCACGTGACGTATCTATCGCCTTCCTCAAGCTTCGTGCTCACATCGAACATAGGCTTCTCGAGTTTCTCTCCCGCGTGCGGATAGTGGTTGAGGCCCAGATCCTGGCAGGTTACTGAGCCTTGTTTGAGGCGCTTGAAAACTGACGAGCCCTCGGGTAACCCGTTTCGGTAGATGATCTCCAGTGGAATCAGGCAATTCCTTGACTTGGGTGTGTACATGCCGTAATTGTACTTGAGCATGCCTTCGCGCATGACCGCCTTAGGCCTGTGTACGTTGACGAGGTTGACTTCCATGACGTTGGATGGTGCCTTGAGGTCATCGAACCGCACGACCTTGCCGTCTTCATTAACAAGCCCTCGGCAGTGTGTCTGTATGCCTTTTTCCTCGAGTCTTTCAAAGCAGTATGCGCCCATCATGCACAGCGCTTCACCCTTGCCCTCAATCAGGTCAGGCATCTCGCCCCAATCAAAAACCGAATAACGATCCGAGAAAACGAATCTTCCGACACCCATCTTGGTCTCAGTGGGCTTCCTCACGACCTCTAGGTCCTTCACGCTGCCCATAAGCTCTGCCCTACTTCAGCTTCCTAACCGAAACGTCAGCCTTCTCAATCTCCTTCTGCTTCGCCTGCTGATACGATCTGAAGCGTTTTGCCAGTTCGCTGTCGCTGAGAGCGAAGATCTTCGCTGCCGCAATTGCCGCCGCCTCGGGTTCAGTCACAACCACTGAGCCTATTCCGCTGGGCAACCTGAGCGAAGAGAAGATGTCTGCGCCTCCAAACTTCTCCGAGTAGGGCGGACAAGCAACGACAGGCTTCGAAGTGTTAGCGTCTACGAAGCCGCTGAGCGCATTTGACCTCCCAGCCACCGTCACGTAGACAACGTCTTCCTTCTCGTTATCACGCAACACCTCAAGCACCTTCTCAGGGGTCTTGTGCGCCGAAGCCACGCGAAACTCGTAGCTCAACCGAAAACCCTTCACATGCTTCGCGATCTCTTTACAGAAATCCAAATCCTGCTCCGAACCCATCAATATAACCACTTTGCCCACTCAATTCACCCCAGCACTCACTTTGCTAGAAGAGCCAGACCTTCCTAATTAAACTTTGAACACCCAAGACCGTGCTCCAGATCCATGAGTCTACAAGGCAATGAGACCCAGCTTCTTGACCGTTCCAACGTCGTATTCTTCAGCTTTCGCGAAAAAATCCCCGCGCAGTGCAGGCTAAGCTAGCGCACGCTTATCGGATTCGCGCACGCATATAGAAGACTGCACTAGCTCTTTCGGGTCTTTCGAGGGCCATCAATCGGTCGATTGACGAGGGCATAGCATATCTTGCAGGCTTCTATCATGGAACGACCTTTCCTGGTTGTCTTCCAGTTGCCCGAGTCTTCTGATATGAAGCCTGCTTCTTTCAGCTCATTCAGGTATATATTGATCTGGCTAAAACTCATCCCGATTTTCTCCATCATCTTGGTCCTACGTGCCTCATTCTTGCTCATTTCTAGGATTTCTACGATAATATCGTGGCGCTCTCTTCTTCTCCTGGCAGAAGTGCACACTACGACGCTTTTGTCGGGTTGAGGTACTACAGTCGATTCATTTCTCAACGTCATTAGATCTCTCTCTGCCACCAATATGGCGATTGATACTATTAATAATGTTACCTGCGCGCGCGCAATTCTCTTTACGAGTTACTATTATGCTACCTTTTCAGCCTCTTAAGCAGACCTTTCAAGTTGACCTTGGAAACTTTCTCATTAGCTTGCTGAATCAGGTTCCCTAGTTTCTCTAGATCAAGGTCATTAACGTTTTTGCCTTTTATTTTTATAGTTCTTGTTTCTTGGAGCTTTTCAAGGAGAGTTCTGTACATTCCCGCAGTTTCCAGAAAATTCTCACTTTCACAGTCCTTAGCCATTAGCTCTAAAAGCCCCATTCGTAGCCATTGGTCTTTTGGAATTGGAAGCTCTATCACAATTTCCTTTTCCAACGGTTTAATTGTTTGCTCTCCAGTTTTTGCACGCCATATGCCTTGGTCACTTTCCACTAATCCCCTGAGTTTGAGAGAACCAAGGTGAGGGTGAACCGTAGTTCTATCGATGCCGAGTTTATCTGCAATTTCAACTGCTCTAATCCCCTTTGCACCACTTTGTAGGACTGCCTTGTAGACTTTGCCCAAATTCCCCCTCAATTCATGGTCTTTTTGGTTCGACACAGTGGCTACACAACCACGAAATACGAAGTGGGGTCAACATATACTTTGTGACAAAAATGAAAACAGACGCGTTTGTTAGGGCGGAGTCAGCATTGAATCAACAGAATTGTTTAGTGGGTGCTTATTGTAGTCACGCGCGCGCCACTGAAACTGGCTCGAAGATTTTGAAGCGTTTGCCTTTGCCATGCATCTTTTGGGATGATGTCCTTTGTTCTTTCCGTAGGGATACGAAGGATAAAATTATGGACAAGTGTCTGAACTGCGGCGAGTATGCGAGATTTTTGCGTGACATGGACGCTGAGGACAAGAAGGTCATGGATCAGATAGATGAGATACACCGAACTGGGGTGTGGAAATGAGTTCGGTTGTGGCTGTGGATCGTGGTTTTTCTGAGCGTTTGCGGTTGAATTATGCTATTTCGAAGAATAAGTATTGGTTTTTGCCCGTGGATGCCGTAGGGCATGAGGAATATGTGCCTGTTGGCCGTGGCGTGCGGAGTTCGCCTCTTTGTGGTCAATGGGCTGGTTTGGCGGTTTGCAAGGATGTTGAAGCGCACAAGGGCGTTTCGTTTGGCGGCATGGATTGCACGGGCAAGGTTGTTGTTCGTCATAACCACTTGTGGTGTCATAAGTCGTCTTGCCCTGTGTGCTTTATCCGTGGCTGGTCAACTCGCGAAGCTCGTAGTATGGAAGGTCGCTTTATTGCTGGTGCTAAGCTTGGCTTTGGTAAGGTTGAACACATTGTTGTTTCTCCTTCTGTTGTTGACCGCGAACTGCCTAACCTTGTTTTGCGGGCGAAGTGTCGCGGTGCTTTAGCCGCGCGGGGCGTGGTTGGTGGTAACATGATTTTTCACGGTCACCGTGAGAATGACGCG
>CAYHAK010000016.1:0-4004 GCA_964354625.1 uncultured Candidatus Bathyarchaeia archaeon | reverse complement strand
ATTTGTTGTAACTGCCGATATTGATGAATTGACGGAGAGAGCTTTCTTCTATTTTGAGTATCTTGAGAAGTTGCGGTTCATTGTTAGCGCGCGGCAGTTCGCCGCTGACTTGAGAGAGCTTAGCTCTGACTTGCTTGATGAACAGCGAATGTCTATCTTGTTTGGTGTCTGTGAAGTGGAGCTTAAACGTCGTGGTTGTCCTCTTACGCGGGTTTGAAGGTGGCTTTGGAGGCGGGCAATTTGGGTAAGGTTCGCTTGTTTGTCCGTGTGCGCGCGCAAGGCTGCCGCATCGAATCTGTTCCTGTGAAGCGTTTGGCTGAATTAGCCTCATACCGTAAGAAGCGTTGGGAGTTCAAAGAGGGCTGGCTGATTCTTGAGGCGTTTTAGGTTTTGGCGCGCGTTAGGTTAGAACTAGATCGATCTATCGTTGTTGCGCGTGTGCTGTTTGCGACTTTGTCCATTTCTAGTAAAAGGTGTGCGGTTTCTCACGGCCTGCGCGTATCGTTGGGCGCGAAGCGCACAACAGCAGTTACTTGCGTTTTCGGTATATCTTGATTCCATCTACCTCTTGAATGTAGGTGAATCCGTGTTCTAGTAGGTCAGTGATTTCTTTGATGATGTGGTTGCTGATGATGGTTCGCCTAATTGGTGTGAAGCGCCTAGCGGTGGCTATGGGTAGCGGTAGCTATGAATAGTATGCGCGCGCGAATTGCGTTTTGTTTGTTTTGCGGCTTTGCGTACCTATTAGGTATCGTCGGGGTTTTCTCGGAACGTCATGATTAGCGCGTGCTATTACGAAGTTACTTGAAAGGACCGATAGAAGATAGCTCTATGAAGGGTTGAGGGTTCTTTCAAGCTCCGCTATTTGGTCAAGTATCTCTTGATAGCCTTTCTCATCTAATTCGTTTTTTCTCGCTATATGGTATCGAGAATGCGCCATATCATTGGCTGCCTCTTTGAACCCATCGGATAGTTGACAAATCCTCTCTACTAATGGCTTCTCTGAGTTGAAATCGGGCGCTGATTTTCTTAGATTTGACAGTAATGTCCCGAAATCGTGAAACCTTCCTCTGGGTGCATAATACTTCTGTCTGTGCTCTTGGGATCTTGTCGGATACTTCTTCTTTAGAATATGATGAATAATCAGATTCTCCAAAACCTTTCTGCATAAGATGAAGGTTGCAGTATAACAGCTGTAAGTGTATGTTTTGTTTATCTCATCTAAGTGTGCTTTCAGAAATTTGTCACTTGTTTCGTATTTCGCAAATTGAACTATGGTTCTTTCCGTTCTTGCTCTCGATGATTGACGACTTCTCTTCTCGGTTCTAACCTCTACTATCTTCTCTCTACCCTCTGATTTCATGAATCTGCGTGGCAGATTTTCACCGTGTTTCTGGGCGAATTTCGCCGCCGCCTCATTAAGAGTTGAGACATCTTTCCGTGCGATTCTTGATATGGCGGGTCTTATCGTTTTCTCCGAAATCCTTCCCTTGAGTCTCTCTTTTAGCCATTCCAGAATTCTAGGGGCCAGCTCTGTTTTTCTCATTCCTTATGCCTTTTCGATTTGAATTTTCGAAAGGGAAGCATTCTTTCTATCGTGTCCTCACTAACTCCTAGAACATCTGCTATTTCCTTTCTTGTCAAATCAGACCTTGCGAGTAGTGTGACCAGAATAATATCAAGTTTCTTCGAAATCTCATCCAGTCTTTTGTTTGCATTCTTCTCTTTTGCAGTAGCGTCTGATTTCTTCATTCTAGATCTTCTCATAGACTAGTTTGTTCTTGATTCTCACGGAACGTATGAGTCCCTTTCTTCTTAAATTGGTCAACGTGACCTGCACATTGTTGCTGGTCTTCCCAGTTTTCGTCACCATATCTGCAATCGTATTCTTATGGTCACACAGTTTTAGTATTTTCTTCTCTTCTTTCCCCAGTTTCGGTTTCGGCATAAGGATTCTTTGAAAATTCACAAGGGTATCTAGTTTCTCTTCTATGCTTCTCAGCAGATTCGTCATTTCTCTGAACTGCCTACTGCTCACCATTTTACTGTTCGCTCTCCTTTCGTTTCGGCTATAGCTTTTCCGCAAGATACAAGTTTACAGCTTTCAGTTCTTTGATAATATCCCTTCTTCTTTCTTTTACGGAATTCCTGAATGGCACATAGACTATGCCATGCATATCTGAAGGTAGTTTAACGTCGCCTTTATGTAGGCAACAAACATGGTCACGACTTAGTTTGCCTATGAAATAACCAAATTCAAGAATTACGTTCTGGCGAGCCACTTTTTCCGTAACATCTCCAAAAAGCTTCAGGAAGAGATCGTCTTTTTCCTTTCGGCTCAATGGTTGTGCTTCACTCTCGTCAGCTATTTTTAGCAAAGTTGCAAGATTGAATAAGCCATCCTCTGGTGTAAGTATAACAAAGGCATAGCTAACGTCCTTGGAATACTTTTCAAGCTTTTCAATGATGGTTCTGCTCCCGCTCGGTTGTTCAGCGAGAACGACAGGTCTTAGACCGAATTCAATCAGCATCGCTTTTAGGTCTTTGACTGGTCCGAAATCTCTTCCATGAGCTATGAAGACTTTTTTGCTGGGTTTTCTTCTTGAGACGACTTTCTTGACTGTTTCTTTCAGGAATCCCCGAAGCAATACTTGAGAAGGCAAATCTCTGATCCTGTTTAGCTCGCTCCTAATCTCATTCAGCTCATCCGTGTCTTTAATAATCTTGTAAACATCTATTCCCATTCTTGATGCAAGGACATTAGCCGCCATTCTTGGAGAGATAGCATTGCCATATTCCCTTCTTACGGCTTGAATCCTATCATAAATAGCTCTTCTCGTAATTCTTGGCTGTTCTTCTCTTGCCTTACTCCATATCGCATCAAATATCTTGCGATCAATTCTCGGCAGACTTCTCTCCACCTATCGGCTTGTGCTTGTCGGCTTTTGCTCTTCTTCTGAGCCTCTTTTTCATAGTCTCAACACTTCCTTCTGTTGTCCCGACAAGTTGAGAGATTTCCTTTGTCGAGATCCCAAGCCCATAGAGGATTTCAACTTTCCTTGTCTTGCTTTCTGCATCTTTCAGAAGGTTCCCAGCAACTAGTCTGATTATCGTATCAAGTCTGAGTCAATTGCTCGATTTGCTCTTCACTTATCATTTTGTCCCACTTCCTTTGTCTCGGTGTTCTCCTTTGGTTCTTCTCTCTTCGTTCGCTTTTTCTTGAATTCATACTTCACTTTCGCTACGTAGGCGGATGTCGTTCCCAATATCATCGCAATATCCATATTGTTGAAGCCTAGGGATGATAGAATACGTACTACGTCCGCTCTTGATTTTCCTTGAAATGCATTTATCGCTGTGATTTTGATTAAGGTATCCATTCTGTTCATGATTTGTTCAAATTGCTCTTTGCTCATCATGTTCTCTTAGCCTCTTGAGGTTGAGGTTCAGCTTGGGCAAGCTTAGTTTTGGCTTTGGCTTTTTTCTGGCTTCTTGTTGATGATACTGAGCCTTCTGTGCTTCCAATAAGCATCGCTATGATGCTGTCAGGAAGGTCGTATTCGTCAAGAGCGTCAATTCTGTCGCCCGTCTCTTTTTTGCTCTTGAAAATGGCTTCTTTTCCGATGCTAATAGCTGTCACTTTTGTAAGAAGGTCAATGTTTTCGTTCAGGGCCTTGAGTTGCTTTGACAACTCCCTGTTTTCCTGACTCAATTTTAACACCTCTGGTGATAATACGATTCAACGGATATAAAAAGTGTAGTCGTGCGCGCGGGCGCGGGCGTTACTGGTTTTGGCGAAAGGAGCGTAGCGACTTGAGCATTGGTTTTGCTAATGATAGAAAAAAGGGTTTATTTGCGTTTTCGGTATAGGTGTGTGTTGTCAATGGTTTGGACAAATTGGAAGCGCGCGCGCTAGAAGATGGACTAATTTATGGATATCATGATGACTATTTGACTAGGCTTCAAGCGATACTTCTATTACAGAGGTTGAATAAGTTCGGTCT
>CAYHAK010000015.1:0-29735 GCA_964354625.1 uncultured Candidatus Bathyarchaeia archaeon | reverse complement strand
ATGATCGAAGCAGGCCAAGGCTCGGGAATGACCCTCAACTTCGACACCGTCAACGAAGACGCAACCAAGATCCTCACCGAAGCAGCCACAGTCGCGGAACAAAGAGTCAAAGACAAGTTCCCAGAGCTACCAGCAGGAATCCCAGGACTCCCAGCCGCTTCCCTAGGCGAAAAAGCGCCGTCAGAGACATCCTAGACACTGGGGTGAAATAATGGAACAAAACCCCAACCTCTTTCTTTCTGTTGGAAAGCAAGTGAAAGACGAATACGGCCACCCCATAGGCAAGATAGCTTCTTTTGCACTGACCCCCGCCGGAAAATTCGACGCCGTCTTCATCGAACAGGGCGACGGAAAATTCCAGAAGCATCCCGTGGAAAACTTGACCTTCGACGAAACTGAAGTGATGTTTGTCTCGCAAATCAAGTCAAGAGCCACAATCCTCTGTGACCAGATACCGCTCATATGGCGCAAAGACCAAGCCCTCAAAGACCTCGTAGGCAAGAAGAAAATCTCACAAGAACTCTACGAAGAACTCCACACCAGCTTCGACGGCGTACTCAACCAACTAAAAGCAGAAGCACAAACCGTCATAGAAGAAGTAGAAGAGGAAGCCGCCTTACGCGCCGAAGAAATCAGACAGCTCAACTATGCCTTGGTAAACATTGAGATCGAACACGAGATAGGCAAGATCGACGGCAAGAACTACGAGGAAGCCTTCAAGATAATTCAAGAGAACCTCAAACGCATCAACCTCAAAAAGAACGACATGGAAATCACAAAAGGCAGAGTCTCAAACATACTCCTAGGCGACGCCACAAAAACGTCATTCGACAAAAACAAACTGACTGAATCGTCACCAAAGCCTTTTGCGCCCGCACCAAGTGCTTTTGGGCTTCCAGAGCCCCCTGTCGTAGTTTACGTGAAGGAAATCGGCAAAACCGGCATATAGACTAAGGCTTACGTGAAAGTGGCGGGCGGAGGGAAAGAAGCATGAAGAACCCATTGCGTCCTGACCCTCCACCGTTCCGTGAAGCAGTTTTCAAATCCATGCATACCCTAAGAGTCCAGCACAACAGGCTCGAACAAGCGACCTACAGGCTCAAGGAAAGAGACAAAGTCCTCTACCAAATCTGCATAGCCGCTATCAAGAACAAAAGCAAGGAAAGAGCCGCTATATGCGCCAACGAAATCGCCGAAGTCCGTAAACTCCTCAAATTCCTCGGCAACATGGAACTGGCCATCGAGCGCGTTATCCTCAGGCTCGAGACGATAAAAGAACTCAGCGAAATAGTCGTCGACCTGAAACCTGCACTAAGACTTCTCCAAGGTGTCTCACAACAGTTATTCGAAGTGCTACCAGACGTTTCCAGCGAACTGAACAAAGTCAACGAAACCATAAGTGAAACACTGCACTCTACAAAGGTGACAGCAGACGAATCACTAATCCCAGTAGGCAAGAAAACAGTTGGCGGCGACGAAATACTTCAAGAAGTGTCAACCTTCCTCAAACGCAAGGTTTCTGAAGAGCTTCCCGAACCGCCCGCTCTTCTCGATACACCTGAAGCTGAACAAACGGAGATCAAAGAAATGGTTGCCCTTGCGGCCAGCTGTTCGCAGTCAATAGGCCGCGAATCGGCTGACGAACCATATGGGAACTCCTCCCAAACCCTCTTTTCTTACAAGAAAGCCGAGATTCAAGAGATCTCCCTGAAAATCGAGAAATCCGAACTAGAAGACGCATTATTTGAATACGTGCGAAAAAGCAAAGGAGAAATCGACTTGGAACGCTGTTCTGTCGATCTAGCATCCTCGAATGAGGAGATCAAGAAAGCCCTCAAGAATTTGGGGGCCAAAGGCAAGATAAAGATTGAACTAAAATCAGATTGACGAAAGGATGAGCCTGTATGAGTGCTTCCGAAGAACTCGAGAAACACGCTACGAACTATGCCCTTGAGGCAGTCCGCTTGGACAAGCAGAATTCAAAAGGCATGGCCATAACCATGTACCAAAAGGCCATCGAAAGCCTGCTACGGCTTGTCCAGCTGTACCCAGAATACAGCCTCAACCAAGTCTATATACAAAGAGCAATAGCCTACCAAGAACGAATTAAGGCACTGCAAGGCGCCGTCATGACCAACGAAACGAGAGCAGAGCTTAGAGAAAACGGCGAAACCAAAACCACCGAAGGCACAAAATCAAGCTATGAAGAACTCATCATGGCCGAGAAACCCAACGTGAAGTGGGAAGAAGTCGTTGGCCTCGACACTGCCAAGAAAGCCGTCAAGGAAGCCATCGTCTACCCCGTGCAGAGACCTGACCTGTTCCCGCTAGGCTGGCCAAGAGGCATATTGCTGTTCGGGCCCCCCGGCTGCGGAAAGACATTGCTCGCCGCAGGCGTGGCCACCGAAATAGACGCTACATTCGTGTCCATCGACGCAGCCTCAATAATGTCCAAGTGGCTCGGCGAAGCAGAGCAAAACGTGGCCAAGCTCTTCAACTCAGCGCGCAAGTCGGCCACAGACAGAAAACCCGCCATAGTGTTCATCGACGAACTGGACTCGCTCATGGGAAAGCACACCAGCGAAGTGGGCGGCGAAATCCGTGTCCGCAACCAGTTTCTGAAAGAAATGGACGGCATCGTGGACAAGGGCAAGAAGCTCCACGTTTACGTCATTGGCGCCACGAATAAGCCGTGGGATTTGGACTGGGCATTCATACGAAGGTTCCAGAAGCGCATACTCGTGCCGCTGCCTGACCACCACACAAGGCTCATGATGTTCAAGCTTCACACGAGCCGTCTAGGCCTGTCAACCGATGTGGACCTGCACGAGCTGGCCAGACTGTCAGAAGGCTTCTCGGGAAGCGACATTCGAGACGTAGCCCAATCCGCACAACTGAAAATCATAGGCGAGTTCTTCGAGAGCGGACAGGCCGACGACAAGAAGGCTAACCCGAGATCGCTTACCATGGACGATTTCAGACAGATACTTGAAGAGAGGAAGCCAAGCGTGTCGCTGGACATGCTTAGCCTGTACAACAGGTGGTCTGAAGCATTCAAGGCTCTATAGGAATGGGGTGAAAAAGCTCAAAGCTTGGTGGAAAGGTTTGGAGAAATCACATTCTTTTTGAAGCTCTCCTTTCTCCCCCTCAAAGAGATCTCCAAACCCCGCAAACAACCCCCAAACCCTAGTGAGAGCCTACAACCTTCACTTTCTCCACACGCAACGAAGGAACCACTGAGTTGAAGTATTGTTTTGTGTCGTTGCCTACGGCGCTTATCCGTTTGAGCCAGTCAAAGGCTACGCCTGTGACCATTAGCGCGCGGGGCTTTTTCGACTGGCCTTTGGCAGGGTGCCGAAATCTTCACGCTCTCGGCCTTCACAGGTTCGAGGGCGATCTTTTTGCTCTTCGACTTGGCCGAGGCTTTGGCCAGCTTGACTGCGTTCGTGACAGCGCCCTCTACGTCGTCTTTCTTTGCGTTGCTTGTGGAACTGAAACCCCACGACTTGCCTTCCACCAGTGTTCTGGCGGAAATGCCTCCGAATGTGATGTGCGAGAAGGCCTCAACAGTGCCGTTCAGAAAGGTGCACAGCGTTATCGTTCGCCTTTGGCCACGAATCTGAACCAAGTCCGCCTTGGAGGCATCTTTGAATTTTAATCCTTTCTCAATTATCTCGAACAATAAGCATCACCGTCGAAAAGCATTTGAAACGCTCAGAAATTAAGCATTTTGGTTCATGCCCGACGGCTCCTTTTCCTCTGCTTGGAGACGAAGGCTTCAACGATTCCGGCAAGCTTTGATGGATTCTTGAGGGCGTCAGCATAGGGCGCCTTAAAATTCAGGCTTTCAGTCGAAAAAGACCCCGCGAAAGCGATTATCGGCTCATAGGTCGTAGTAGCCTCAAGAGCTTCGTACTTGGACTTGACCACGACGATTTTGGGAATGCTTTCCACTTTGCTGATGAGCTTCTTGAAGCCCTCTAGGAAAACGATGTCGTAACCTTGACTGCGTTCTAGTATCTCTCTTAGCGAGAGCGTCTTGCTGGCCTTCTCTATCGTGGCCACTTCGTTAGCGGAGATGCCTATAACGGTTTGAGCGCCGGCTTGAGCGTAGCGCCACGTGTCCTTGCCCTTCGTGTCCAGTGTGAAGTCTTGTTCGGAAATATGCTTCGCAGCCGCGATTCTGTAGCCTTTCTTAGCCAGTTCTCTGACTAGAGCCTCCACTGTGGTTGTTTTGCCTGAGCGTTTGCTCCCCACAACCGCAATCGCAGCTGCTTTCGTTTTCATGCTTTTTTCATCTCTTCTCTGAAGGCCTTCTGCAATACCGTTCTGTTCACGCCGAGTTTTTCTGAAAGGTCTCTCGCCCACCCGACGTAGGCCCTGAAAAGGTCCTGCAGTATCTCGCCTTTTTCGACATTGGACAGGTCCTTCTCTTCGGTAAGCAGCAGGACAAACCATCGGCCCGCGTCAGAAAGCCCGTAGGCCTTCACCCACACGACTCGGCCGTTCTGCTCACTCTTCTCCATGCCTTCTGCCAGAATGCCAAGCTTCGTTAGCGCTTTCAAGTTGCCGATAATCGTTTTGTTCGAGTATTTCAGTCTCCTGACGAGGTCCTTCTGGTAGATCCGGCTTGAAATGCCCTGCGCCAGTGAGAACCGGAGGATGTCCACGGCTGCTTTTGAGCCGAAAATGGCGCCTAGGATTTTGGTTTTCTGTGCGGAGGGAAGGAATACTACATACGGATGTAAGCTTTCGTCCAAGTGGCTCACTCTTCAAAGGTCTAGCCCAAGCGCATCTTAAATGTTGCGCCATTCTGGCAATACGCTTTTAGGCTTACGGACTAGACATTGATAGGGTGGATGAGACGGTTCCTGAAGACTGGCTTCCGATGGACGGCGATACCTTCATTACGCATGAGGGCTTCGTGTTCAATACTTTTGGCTATGAGCATCCAGAGGGCTGCGTCTTCGCTTTTCTAAAGTACATTCCAGCCACGTACAGGAGTCTCTTCAACATTGACTACCTAGGCCGCACTTGGACACGCCGAGGGCAACAGCTCTGCAGGGCTGAGAAGCTTTACACCGCCCGGAATTACGCTGAATTTGTGGAGGCCTTTCGTCGCCATTTTCCAGCCTACGTGTACCACTGCCCGTTTAGAGGCAAGGAAGTGATCAGCGCCCCTCTGGGTTCGATAAGGAGCGTCTTCGTTCCCAGAGAGCGTTTTCGCAAAATCGCAGGTCTGGAGCACAAGGATGCCTTGCAGGAGATGACGACGGATTTTGTCAGCCTAATTGCGGAGGAGTCAGGCGTGGCATTTGGGGATTTTGGCGTTCACGGCTCAGTGGCCTTGAACATGCATTCAGAAAAGTCTGACATAGACATAGTGGTGTATGGTTCTCGCAACTTCCGAACCGTAGAGACGGCGATAGGCAGACTGGTCAAGGCTGGGAAGCTGAGCTATCTGTTCGGCAACCGTTTGGACGCCGCAAGGCACTTCAAGGGGCGCTACAGAGACAGGATTTTCATGTACAACGCCATACGCAAACCGGATGAGGTCACAGCCCAATATGGCGCCTTCAAATACACGCCGCTAGCCCATGTCAGGTTCAACTGCGTCGTCATAGACGATGACGAAGCCATGTTCCGTCCAGCAATCTACAAGATCACCGACCACGAGCCGGTGGGCTCGGCTTCGAGCCTCTGCGACGAAACGATTCCTCAGACTGTGGTTTCCATGATTGGATGTTACAGAAACGTGGCCCGGAAAAGCGACAGGGTGAGAGTGGCGGGCGTGCTTGAACGTGTGGAGGCAGTTGATGGTAGCCGCGTTTTTCATCAGGTGGTCGTGGGCACAGGCGCGAGCGAGGATGAGCACGTTTGGCCGCTTTGACGCTTAGAGACCGAGATGCGATCATCACGAAGGAAGGCCTGATCTTCCGCGTCCTCGGATACGACCACCCACCCGACGCCTACATATGTGATCTGGAGTACACGCCGGTAGGCGTTTTCAAGTCAAGCAACCCAAAAGCGCCCAGAGGCCACCGCCAGACAACGCACTACAAGCTCTACGAAGACGAAAGCTGGACGTATCTCAAAACTCACTGTCCGCAGTATCTGATCCCCCACGCAATGCTTCAAAGGCGCGTGATCGGCGTCAACCGCCGCGACATCGCAGGGGTCCGAAGGCCGCAAGAGAAACTGAAGGAACTGCTTTCAAGACATGACAAGGACGAGCTCCTCACGGCCACGCAAAACGTGCTAGACCTCGTCAGCCAGCAATCTGGCCTCTGTCTTGAAGACTTCGGCGTATTCGGCTCGATGCTACATGGCTTTCACAATCCTAAGCTGTCTGATATCGATCTGACAGTTTACGGCAGGGAAAAGGCCGTAAAGCTGCGCAAGGCTCTTGGAGAACTGTATGGCGACGCCTCTTCTCCGCTTCGAAACGAGTTTGAAATAAACCATGCAATTCGAGGCAAGCGCTGGCGTTTCCGAAACTTCAGCCCACAGGAGTACGTGTGGCACCAACGAAGGAAACTAACCTACGCCCTATTCAGAAACCAAAAGAGCGGCAGAACCATCAAAACCGAGTTCGAGCCAGTCAAAGACCGGACAGACATCGGCAATGGTTACAGTCGGGAAGCCAGAATCGTGCAGAAATGCTGGGCTAAAATGACTGCGCGCGTAACCGAAGACACTGAAGCGCTTTTCGTTCCTTCGATCTATGGCATAGAGCCGATAGAGGTCATTGAAGGCGGAAAAGAGGCAGCTGAGGCCAATCGGGCTGTATGTTACTTGGAAGAGTTCAGACTGCAAGCCACCAAGGGCGAAAACATCTGCATTGAGGGTAACTTGGAAGAAGTAGCCACATCCAGAGACAGCGACCATCAGGTAGCTTTAACATATTGTTCGAGGTATTACGAGCAAGTTCTCAAGCGTGCGGGGAGCATTAGTGATGTCTAGAGGAGAATGGTTGATGATTCGCATTACGTGTGATGTGCTGTCGAAGGTGGTTTTGAGAACGTTTTCGGTGCTCTGTGCATGGCCTTTGGCAACGTCCACGTGAGACTATTGGGAAAGATAGACGGCGGGGAGAAGGGAATGGTCTTAGGCGAGCATTAGCGCGCGCTATTGCTTTTTCAGGAATAGTAGCGACGCCGCTGTTTTGATGCTCTTGGAGGAGAGGTCTGCCGCAGAGACCTGGTTGAGATAGTCTGGTGGGCAGGCGGGGAAGGCATGTTCTCGCTCTAGCGAAGCGTCCACTCTAGCTGCGTCCATGACGTAGGAGACGGACTGGTAAATGCTGGCTTCAAAATTGTGGTGGAGAAGAGATCTTGTGCTTTGACAAAACGAGAAGTCCTAGCATCGCGTAGCCATGTAGTCTGAAGGCTTGTTGCCGATCAGCATTCGGTGGTACTTGGTTCCGTCTTTCTTGCTTACTTGCTCAATCTTGCCTTGGGCCACAATCTCTTCGCCTGTTCTGGCCTGCTCGCAGAACCTGCCACGGAACGAAGCCACTTCTCGGACGGATCTAGCTGCAGTTCCGCCTAGCTGCCTCACGTTTCCAACCACGTACGTGCATGGAGTGAATATGGCCTCGGAATCCTCAACTACCGTGGCCTCAATCTTCGCGCAGCCAATATTCCTATATCGAACATCACCATACGCCTCGCCAACCTCATCCCAATCCTTCACAAAACGTACGAAGTAATCCGTGCCCATGAACTTGCCCTGCAGCACTTTTCTCGAATCGGTTCGAACAAAATCCTCGAAGCTCATCTCAGTGTCTTTCGAACGAAAGCCGAACAAGGCCCTCATGTCCTTTGGACCATAGCGTTTGAACAGCGAACGTTCGTCGTTCAGGAATCCTCGCAGGGCGGAATACGCTTTTCGGCAGTTGTCTGAGCCGTACACGATCGGGTCGATGTCAGAGCTTGGACTGTGGAGGGATACGAGAATTGATCCTGAGATGCCGAGGGCACGCCACGAGATGCCTGCATTCTCCTTCAGCAACTCCGTCAACTGAACAGTCCTGTGTTCAAGCACATCAAGCCTGCGTTGACGCCGCAGTTCCTGCAACCTCACAACAGGATCAAAACGCTTCTTGACCTCGCCAACTGGAACTTCGCAGAGCGTCTCGCCAAACACAGAATCGTAAACAAGATACTGCGGGTATTTCTGCTTCAGCAGCGCATATCTTTTTGAGAGAGAGTAGACCTTGCCATAGGCCGTTCCGCTTCTCGTTCGTTCGCCTTTTTCATCTGGGAAGTAGCGGATGAAGGCGACCACGCGACTAGGAGGATGAACCAAGCCCTTCACGTCAAAAATAGCTCCGCTGATGTTTTCGACGAGGTCGCCCTCTCGGGATTCAGAGTTCATGAATCCACCTACGAGGTAGGTTCTCACAGCTTCCGTGTTGTCAGGTTTGCTCGGCGGATGGCCATCACGAGGCCTACTCCGAGGATGGTTGCAACAACCGTGAACATTACGCGCTCAACTGCTGAGACTGGGATCATGTACATAAACAGCGAAGGCACGTCAGGCAGGCCCATCGGGCGCAGGATGTTTGCCTCCAGCCAAGGCATCGGCGTGAAGATGTTGATAGTAGTTATGAAGGCTAGGTTGCCGAGCATGTGGTCCGCGATTATTCCGCAGTAACTAGTTATTGATATCGCCGCGACGAAGGTGCTTCTGCCTATGCCGAAGAGGCCGTACACGATTGTTGCTCCACCAATTAGAAACATAGGTAGCCACAAGTAGGAAAGCATCCACATGTCGACCGAGTACGGCTTAGTGAACATGTAGGCCACCACCATGACTACTATTCCCGCAAGAAGATACAGCGGTCTCACCTGCCAACCTTCGCCCTCTGCTTTTCCCTCCTTGAACGCATTCGCCGTCCAGCCTCGCGTTGCCAATATGAGAGCTAGCCCAGCCAAGTGAAGCACAGGATAAAGCGGAGCTTTCTGGCCTACATCCGTGAAATACCATCCCAAAACCAAAACACCTAAGACGACTGCTGCGGCCATCCACCCTTTCACCTTGCCTTCGCCATTTCCAAGATACTTCTGCGTGAGAAGGCCAGCAACCAACGCAGACACTGCTGGAGAAAACGAAGTCAAGATGTCAAAAGAGTTTCCGGCAGTGACCAAGCCCCCGATGAGAGCCGCCAGAAAACCAAGATAAGGGCCGATCACCAATCCATAAATGGGCGCAAGCGCCGCATCAGACTTTATGTTTGCACCTGAGACCCCAACTATTGGAATTCCAGGGAAAACCTTGATCACTATCGCTGAGAGGGCAGCGAAAACTGCCGTGAGAGCAACGCTTTGCGCCGAGAGTCTCATCTTGCATCTTCCTGCCTTTGAATCGTGGCTTGTCGTCGTGTAGTTTTTTACACAACGTTAATAAAACTTTCCAGAAAGACCATACTCACAGCAGGCGATGGACATGACTGTCAACAAGGCACTGCTGGTCTCGCAGTGCTTCGAGTTGGGAATTCTGCTTGAGGCGAGCATCCACAAGCCCGGAAACATAAGCGTGGTGACTGATTTTGGGAACACTCGGTATGAACATTTCCTCGCCTCGTCCGTAGCCGTAGCACCTCACTTTGAGCATGCTGCCAGACGCGGAATCGCCGTTTCACGTTGCGAAGCAAGCGTCACTGATGCTGGAGTTGGACGCATCATTAGCGACTGCGTGGCTGACATCAACGCATGGCAGAACGGAGGCAACACGCTCCTTGGCGCCGTGATCCTGCTTTCGCCGATGGTCATTGCCGCGGGAATGACCGATCTGAACGGATCAGCATTCGACATCGCTGGGCTCAGGGAGAACCTGAAGACTGTGGCTGAATCGTCCACGCCGCAGGACGCCGTTGACGTCTACGAGGCCATCGCAATCGCCAAGCCAAGCGGACTCGACGAGGCTCCTGACCTCGACGTGAACGACCCCAAATCCGCAAGCCGAATCCTCAAAGAAGGAGTCACGCTTCTCGAAGTGTTCAAGATAGCCGAGAAGTACGACAGGATCTGCTCAGAGTGGGTTAACAACTACCCCATCACGTTTAGCCTCGCTTATCCGCACTTGTCCGGGCAAGTCGAAAATGGCGAAGAGTTGAGGACCGCGGTGCTTCACACGTTCTTGAAGGTGCTGGCTGAGTATCCGGACACGTTTATTGCTAGGAAAGCCGGGTTGCAGAAGGCTGAGGAGGTTTCTGGCAGGGCTGGAGAAGTGTTGGAGCTTGGTGGCCTCAAGACGGTGGCTGGTCGCCGAAGCCTCAACAGATTCGACCGGGACCTCAGAGAGGCCAGTAACCTGCTGAATCCAGGCACCACAGCAGACATCGTTGCCGCAGGCTTGTCGTTGCTGGTCCTAGGTGGGTACAGACCCTAGCTTAACGCTCTACCCATCTTCTGTAGAGCACCGCGCCGATTGCGAAGAGGATCACTGCCGAAACTGAAAGAGTCACAAGTGGCATGGTCAAATCCGCCAACGTCGCGTCGCGGATCATTATGTCTCTTAAAGCCCGTGCGGCGTAGGTCATGGGGATAACTTTGCCTAGTTCCTGCATGTATGTTGGCAGATATTCCAGTGGGAAGTACATGCCTGTAAAGAATTGCAGTACGATGGCGATGGTGGTGGCTGCGTTAGAGGCCTCCTGCGGTGCTCTTCCGATGCACGAGATAATCAAGCCTAAAGCAATGCCGTTGATCGAGCCAAGAACAAAAACAGGCACGAGCAACGGGACATTCCAGTTCAGCTTCGGTCCGAGCAGGATCACAGCCAACACGGACATGATCAATATCGAAATTGCTGTCTGGAACAATGCTGCCAACGTCTTGCCAGCAAGGATGCTGAGTGGGCGCGTTGGCGAGGCGCGGATTTTCTTGATTGTGCCTTTCTCTTTCTCGTAGACTATGGCTCCAGTGGCCACGACCATGCTGGAAAACAAGAGCGGATAGGTGAGCATTCCTGGGACGATGTTTTCCTTGTACCCTATCTTCACGCCTGCTACTGGCGTTTCCTCGACAATCGTGATGGGATCAGTATAGTTTCTGTTAAATGCCTTGTAGTATTCGATGAAGAATGTTTTCAGGGTGTCTCTTACCAAGCGGGCTACATCTGGATTCGTCGCGTCCAGAACCATCGACACGTTGGCCCTGCCCAAGAACAGGTTATGAGTGAAGTTTTCTGGTAGGACGACTATTGCACGGATGCTGCTTGCGTTTAGTTCTTTCATGGCTGCAGTTTTGTTTGCGTATGTGGTCACCGCGAGGATGCCTGTTCCATTGACTGTGGTGTTTCCTATGCTGTTCAAGCCTGTGACTATGCTCTTGCTTATCGGCGTCTGGTCGTAGTCCACGATTCCTACGCTTGCGTTGAACGGGATTTCTCTGCCGAAGATGGCTGTGAAAAGCAGCAGTATCATGACAGGGAAGGCGATGGTCCAGAAGATGGTGCCTCTTTCCCTGAAGAATGTCTTGGTGTCTTTCACTGCTATTCCGATTATGGGATTCATTGCTGATCCTCCGTCAGTCTTCGTCCGCTGAGCTTGATGAAAACGTCCTCCAGCGTGGGTTCGATGATTTCGATTCTCTCGACGAGGACGCCTGCGTCCGCTAGCGTGTTGGAGACTTCGTTCATGGTTTTCCATGGGTCTTTGGCTGGGATGCGGATTTCGTCGTCTGTCTGGACGTGTTCGTACTTGCCCAGCGCGGCAAGGGCCTTCTTGGATTGGTTGTCTTTGACTCTGACGTGTAGCGCTCGTTGGCCTCCGATGGTTTCTTTGAGGATGTGTGGTTTGTCAAGCGCCGCGATCTTGCCCTTCTCCATTATGGCCACTCTGTCGCATATCTCGTCAGCTTCGTACATGTCGTGAGTGGACAGCAAGATGGTCTTGCCTCCTTTCTTGAGGTTCTTTATGAGTTCCCAAAACTCGCGCTTGATAGTAGGATCAAAGCCCACGGTGGGCTCATCGAGAACTACGACGGGCGGGTCATGAATAATGGAGGCTGCGAGGTTCGCGCGCCTCTTCATGCCACCCGACAGATGCTCAACTTTCCGATTCAGAAACTCGCCCACGCCAAGCACTTTACAGGAGAACTCCACGCGCTCCCTGAACTTCTTGCGATCAAGCGAGTACAAGGCAGCGGAGAAGGATAGGTTCTCGCGAACCGTGAGCAAATCATAAAGCAAAGTCTCCTGCGGGCAGAAGCCAATCGCGGCGCGAACCTTGTAGGGCTCCTTCGCGAGGTCATGGCCCTTGACCGACGCCTTGCCCTTGTCGAGCCTCCGCAGACAGCAAAGAGCTTCCATCAACGTCGTTTTACCTGCGCCATTCGGACCCAAAAGGCCAAATATCTCACCCTCTTCCACACCGAAAGACACACCGTCCAGCGCCTTGACCTCGCCGTAGTGCTTCACCAAATCCTCAGCTTCAATAATCATCACATCACCTGTCAAAGGAAACCATAGCTTTAGCGGAATGTGCAGTGTTTCAGGTCTCGGACTTAAAGAAGCTGCTGGCCTTCAACCGTAACTAGTTAGGTTAAATAGTGCGTGTTGGCTCTCACACTAATTCTGCAACGGGAACTCGCAGGTTGTGCCGTGGTCTGGCGAATGGGGCAGAATCCAAAGCTCAGAGTGATCTTGCTTACCGGTCGAACGATTGAGCAGGGCGTAGGAAAAGAGCAGGGCAAAACCTCACAGGAATACCTCAACAGCGTAGCCGTCTGCTTCATCGACCCACAGGAATTGAAGAAGCTTGGAATCAAGGAGAAAAGCAACGTTCTGGTCTCGACTAAGCACGGTTCAGTTGTTGTGAAGGCTTTGGAGTCCGCAAGAGCACCACACCTAGGTGTGGTCTACGTTCCTTATGGTCCATGGGCAAACGTGATCGTTGATCCTGAGACAGACAGCATCGGCATGCCTTCGTTGAAAGGGATACCAGCCGAGATCGAGTCAGCCGGAGACAAACCTCTCCTAGACCTGAGCGAACTCCTGACAACGCAGTTCAGGAAGGAGTAACATGCCTATCGTCAAAGCCGTCACCTGCCCTGTCTGCGGTTGCCTCTGCGACGACATAGAGCTAGCGGTTGAAGGCGGCAGAATAGTGGACATTAAGAACGGCTGCGCCATGTCCGAATCGAAGTTCTTGGGCTATGACGGCGAACACAGGATCCCGAAGCCGCTTGTGCGAAAGAATGGAAGGCTCGTGGTGGTCTCGTTCGACGAAGCCTTGCAAAAGGCTGCAAGAATCCTGGCAAGCGCCAACTACCCGCTCCTGTACGGCTGGAGTTCGACGAGCTGCGAAGCCACCCGCGTCGGCGTCGAATTGGCCGAGGAGGTTGGCGGCGTGATAGACAACACCTCAACTGTCTGCCATGGTCCGTCGGTCTTGAGCATTCAGGATGTGGGGATTGCCACGTGCACGCTTGGCCAAGTCAGGCATAGGGCTGATCTGGTCATTTATTGGGGGTGCGACCCATGGAGCGCTCATCCGAGGCACATTGAGAGATACACGTCCTTCTCACAGGGAAGATTCGAGAGAAGCGAATGGAGGGGCTACCTAACGAAGACCAAGGCTCTGGCGGTAAGGAAGAAGGTTGAAAGCGCCCTCAGACGAATGCTGAGCAAGGAAATCCCCCCAGCTCTTCCCGTTAATCAGGAGCCTGGCTCTTCAATGCTGAAGGAAGGAAGAAAGCTGATGGTCATCGATGTGAGAAGGACCAGAACCGCGGAAGCTGCCGACTACTTCCTTCGAGTTGAGCCCAACACTGACTATGAGCTTCTTGAAACCCTGAGAGCTATCGTTCGGGATCAGGAGATTGATGTTGACAAGGTTGCAGGGGTTCCAGTCGAGTACTTAGAAGAGATCGTTGACGCCATGATTGGCTGCAGCTTCGGCGTGCTGTTCTTCGGCTTGGGATTGACGATGAGCAAGGGCAAGCTGAGGAACGTGGATGCAGCGCTTTGCTTGGTTCGCGACTTGAACAGGCGGACGAAATTCATGATAATGCCTATGCGAGGCCACTTCAACGTCACCGGAGCGGACACGGTTTTCACGTGGCAGACCGGCTATCCTTACGCAGTTGACTTTTCGCTCGGCTATCCCAGATACAACCCCGGCGAAACGTCAACTGTCGACATCCTCATGCGCAAGGAATCCGACGCCGCGCTGATCGTGGCCTCTGACCCTGTCTCAAACCTGCCAAAAAAGGCGGTAGAGCACTTGGTCGGGAAGCCGCTGATACTCGTGGACCCACACATGAATGCAACTGCCCAATTAGCAGATGTGGTCTTTCCTTCAGCTCTGGTGGGCATAGAGAAGGAGGGAACAGCCTACCGCATGGACCACGTGCCACTTCCCCTCAAGAAGATAGTAGAACCACCCGAAGGCATACTCTCGGACGAGGAGATCCTGCGAAGAATCCTTGCGGAAGTCAAGAAGCTGAAGCAAAACCGACGGCGTAAGGTGTCATAAGGTGGAGCTTCTGATAAAGAACGGCTTCGTCTACGACCCTGCCAACGGAGTCAAGGGGGACAAGATGGACATTGCAGTCAAGGACGGCAAGATTGTTGCCAGACTCAACGAGCGCAGGGCTAGAAAGATTGACGCCTCCGGCAAGATCGTTATGCCTGGAGGCGTGGACATTCACAGCCACATTGCAGGGTCGGAAGTAAACGCAGGCCGCGAACTAAGGCCTGAAGACCACTTCAGAGACTTTGAACGCAAAACGCCTGTAACACGGTCCGGTGTCGGCCGCTCCATCCCATCCACTTTCACAACTGGTTACCGCTATTCGCGTATGGGCTACACGACGGTGATGAATCCTTCGATGCCGCCTTTAAAGGCCAAGCACACCCATGAAGAGTTGAATGACACGCCTATGGTTGATAAGGCTTCATATCCGCTTTTAGGAGACTGGTGGTTCATGCTCGAATACCTTAGCCAAGGCAGGATAGAGGAGCTTGCTGAACACGTCGCGTGGATGATAACCGCAACGAAGGGATACGCCATAAAAATCGTCAATCCCGGTGGGCTAGAGGCGTGGGGCTTCGGCAACAATATCCACAGCTTGGATGAACAGGTTCCGAATTTCTGCGTGACTCCTCGCGAAATAATACGTGGATTGTGCAAGGTTAACAAGATCCTGAATCTGCCTCACACGATTCATGTTCACACTAACAACCTCGGGCAGCCCGGAAACTATACAACTGCTCTGGAAACTATGGATTGCGTCAAGGACCTAGCCGACCAAGGCAAGCCTGCCATACACGTCACACACTGCCAGTTCAGCGCCTTCAAAGGCGACGACTGGCGAACCTTGACTTCAGGAGCAGATGAGATAGCGAACTATGTTAACTGCCACTCGCACGTCACGTTAGATATGGGACAGGTGATTTTCACGGACACGACGACTATGACGGCTGATGGGCCTTTCCAGTATGATCTTTGCCGGCTTACGGGAAACAAGTGGGCGAACCACGACGTGGAAACCGAAACCAGCTCAGGGATCGTGCCTTTCAGCTACCGACGCAAGAGCTATGTCCACGCCGTTCAATGGTCAATAGGCCTCGAACTGGCGCTGCTAGTCAAGGATCCATGGAAAATCTATATGACCACAGACCACCCGAACGCAGGGCCTTTCACGTCCTATCCGAAGATAATTGCGTGGCTGACAAGCAAGAAAGCGAGGGAAGCCACCATGAAGCGGATCAACAGGCGAGCACGAAGCCGAAGTCTCCTACCATCAATAGACCGCGAACTAGACTTCTGTGAGCTTGCCGTCGTGACAAGGGGCGGACAAGCCCGCGCTCTAGGCCTCAAAGGCAAGGGCCATCTTGGCATAGGGGCAGACGCAGACATAGCCATCTACGACGTGAATCCAGAAGCAACTGATCCTTCGGTGAAGTACAAGACCGTGCGAAAGGCCTTCAGGAAGGCGGCCTACACGATAAAGGACGGAAACGTTGTCGTCAAGAACGGCGAAGTAGTGAAGCAAGTAAGCGGCTCCACAATGTGGCTTGACGTGCAGACCTCTCACTCACTCAAGGCAACCGACGATATGAAAGCGAGATTCAGACAGTACTGGACAGTCGAATACGAAAACTACCCCGTCACCGATCACTGCGTTGAATCCTCGCGTCCGATAGTCATAGAGGCAGGCGTCTGAATGATAACCCTCCAGCCCCTCAGGGAATTTATACTGCCTGTAATCGCCGACTGCATAAGCCCAGACGTTTTTCAGCAAAAAACGCGAAAAGAGATAGAAGCACTCCAGGTTTGGGAGGGAAACAAGCAGCGAAAACTCTGCGAGCTCTTCAAGGTTGAGGAAGCCAGACCCGAAGGAGCGGTCATAACCATTAACGGAGATGTGAGCCACGTTCGGCAGATAGGCAAAGGGATGATGGGCGGCGAGATAGCGGTCAACGGCGACGTGGGCATGCATCTGGGTGAAGAAATGAAGGAGGGTAAGATAATCGTGCATGGCAGTGTGGGTGGGTGGGCCGGCTCGATGATGAAAGGCGGGGTAATTGAGGTCTATGGCAATGCTGGTGACTACTTGGGCGCTCCTCCTCGGGGAAGCACACAAGGCATGCACGGAGGACGAATAGTTGTGCACCGTAACGTGGGCAACGAAGCAGGCGCCCACATGAAGCGAGGCCTGATCAAAGCCTTCGGCAACGCTGGTCAATTCACGGGTTTCCGCATGCGAGATGGCATGGTCTACGTTCAAGGAGGATGTGAAGTCCGGGCCGGGGCCTGCATGGTTGGCGGCAAAGTAGTCGTCAACGGGGTCATCGAGTCCGTTCTCCCAACCTTCACGATTGACAGCATAAAGCCCCAGGTCAAGGTCGATGAGGACGAGCCCGTGCAAGGGCCTTTTTACGTTTTTCTCGGCGACCTTGCCGGGAACGGAAACGGCAAGCTTTATGTTTCCAAAGAGAAGAATCCACACTTGAGCCAATGCGAAAAGTTACTCTGAACAGAAGGAGAACGCTTGTTTGACGAAAGCCATTAGCGTGAACCGCCTTGCATGGAAGCTTCTCGAAAAACTGTGCGAGGACCCTGCACTCTACGGAATCAAAGTCACAAAGGCGAGAGGAGCAACTATCGTGGATGCAGGAATAGGAGCAAAGGGAGGCTTTGAGGCAGGAAGACTGATTACCGAAATCTGCATGGGCGGATGCGGACACGCACAGATAACCTGCAAAACCTACGGATGCTTGGAGCTTCCCTCGATATTCGTCTATACCGATCACCCAGTCATCGCGACGCTGGGGTGCCAGTATGCTGGTTGGCAAATAAGCGAAGACGGCTACTTCGCCATAGGCTCAGGTCCAGCGAGAGCACTGGCCCAGAAACCTAGAGAGATATGCCGAGAAATCGGTTACAAGGACGATTTCGACAAGGCCATCGTGGTGCTGGAGACAGGCAAGCATCCGTCAACCAAACTGATAGAGCGTTTCGCACAGGACTGCGGAATTCCAGCTAAGAACTTGGCGATAATCTTGACTCCAACCACGAGCACCGCAGGCGCCACACAGGTGGCAGGCAGAATCGTCGAAACAGGTATCCACAAGCTCAGAAAGCTAGGGCTTGACCCAAACACTATTCTGCTTGCTTTGGGTTGTGCTCCCATACCTCCTCCACACCCCAAGTTCGCGCACGCCATGGCCAGGACAAACGACGCCATCCTCTACGGTGGAACCGCGCACTACATTGTCAGCCACGACAACGAAGAAGAACTGAGGAAAATCGTTGAGAAGGTACCTTCAAAGGCCTCCAAAGACTACGGAAAGCCTTTCATCGAAATCTTCAAAGAGGCGAATCACGACTTCTACAGAGTTGACCCGAATCTGTTCGCGCCAGCCGTCGTGACCGTCAGTAACATGAGAACAGGCGTTACCTTCAGAAGCGGGGAACTGAACGAAGGAGCTTTGGCAAGATCGTTTGGTTTAGCCAAGGTTTGACGGTTCAATCTTCTTGGCCGCGCGATCGTCGCCCATCTTCTCTGTACTAGGTCGGGAGTAGAAGAATGTATTGATGAACGTTCTCAACGTAGGGACCAGAATGGCCATTATGATTCCTATGATAGAGATCTCAGCCCATGCCTTGGGCAATACGAACGGAATCATTGAGGCCAGCGAAAATCCATACACGATCGGGATTACGTAAACAAAGTACAGCACAGTGTATAGGGCTTCAGGAACGTAAGCCAGCAACGTTAAGGGCAAAGTCAAGGTGCTGCGTCTTGGGCTGCTGCCTATTCTCAGCCTTCTATAAAGAAAGCCTGCCAGGAAACCAGTCATTGCTTTGCCAAGGGGGACTCCTAAGAGCGACAGAAGGCCTAGGTTGCCTGCAACATAACCGAAATGATAGCCGGCATAGATGCCACTGAGAAAGCCGACCAACGCTCCTACCTGAGCGCCACCGAAGATAGCCGCCACGAAAGTCGCCACGTGCGAGAAGTCAGGTGCCACAATGCCCACTCCTGGAAGCACCAGAAACGGAGGCAGAAGAGTTAGGGAAGCGCCTGAGAGGACTGTGCCCAAGCTGCTCATTATTGCTATGAATGCGATCTGTTTGGTGTTCAATGCCTTTGCGACCTGTCTGCGTGGGCATGTCGTTGCTCTAGCTATTTAATAGTAGCTACTCAGAAAAGGGTCGAAGGTTGAAAGATAAATACGGCTTTCAGCTATCTTCCTACCGGGAGAACCATTGTCTGACCTCGTGAAGCTGTCTTCGAAGAACGTAAAACGGTGGCTTGAAGATGAAACTGGCTCGGTTTTTGTTCCCGTTCATGCCAAGGCACAGAAGCTTGTTGGTGAAATGCGCAAAGAACTTGAAGGCCTTCGGGATTCGTGCAAGATGCTTCTAGACAACAGCGGAAAAGAGATTGACAAAAAAAACGAGAAGACCTTCAAGAGAGCTCGGGCGTTGAACAAGCTGGCGCGCCTCTTTCTAGAAAGGACACAGCGCATAAAGATTCCGGAAGTCGTCTCGTATGACAGCTTCCAAGAACTGATTCAGGACATGCAGAAGGTGCTTCTAGTTGTCGAGGTTGACACTAGAAACTGGTTTCCGAGAATCTCTCCCTTTTTCATTCTGGACCGAAGAAGATTCCTAACCGTCTTTGAGAGAAACAAGGAAAGGGCAAAGGAGCTCAGCAATTTCCTAACGAAAGAATACGCTAAAACCAAGACGCTTGAAGAAACTCTTCAGCTTGCAGACAAGCTTCTGACCCTCGAACAGCAGTCGGCCGCGTGTCAAGAGCAGAAAGGAAAGGCCGAAGGCGGAAAACGTTCGATTGAAGGAGAGATTACCGAGACGCAGCAAGAGGTCACTGCCCTAAGAAGCAAGGGTGGCCTAAGCCAGCTGACACAGATCAATGCCGAAATAGATGCTTTGTCCATGGAACTGAAACATGATCTGCAGCATCTTCAGAAGCCTTTCGTGAAGCTTCAATCGTTGGCGCTTCACAGTGGAGGCAGCGGCTTGATGCAGGATGAATCTGCCAAGCTGAACCGGTACCTGGAAAACCCGTTTGAAGCCTTTGCAGCAGAAAAGGAAGGCTACCCCGCGTTGAAGGCTATACTCGAGAAGCTTGAAAGCTCAATGCCTGACAAGCTGAACTTGAAAGCTGAAAAAGAGCGAAAAGCAAGACAAGCCATAGACAGCATCCTCAGACAGAACTCGCTAGCAGGCCTCCACCAGAGATGCGCTGAGGCATCAACCCGGAAAAAGCTGCTTTCAGCCTCGGCAGAAATCATCGCTATCCAAGTAGACCTGTCAAAGCTTCAAGAACGTGTAGAAACGCTGGAAAGAAAAAGGAAGGTTACGGAATCGGAGGCAACAGTGGCAGAAAGAGCCTACAACGAAACAATGGAAAAAATCCGCAACACAAAGAGCGGAATAGAGAAGAACGTTATTAGTTTCATGGGCAAGAAGATCCACGTTGAATAGGCCAGAGGCGCATCCATTGAAGAATGGTCTAGCACAGATCGTGAGGTGCGCTTTAGAGACCGACTGCGACGGTTTCAACCAGCTCGCTGATGAAGCAACGCGCCTGCTTTCTGCAGAAAACGGACGCATCGGCAACCTTGACGTTGCAGGAAGGCTTGTCAATGTAGAACCAGAAGGCCAGGCAGTCATAATCGGCGATCTGCATGGCGACTTGGAGAGTCTTATTGACATCCTGAAGAGCAGCAGCTTCCTGGAAAGAATGAACCGGAACCATGATGGTCTCATGATCTTTCTTGGCGACTATGGCGACCGCGGAGCTTACTCAGTTGAAGTCTATTGCGTCGTGCTTAGGCTGAAGCTTCTCTTTCCCAAGCAGGTCGTGTTGATGCGTGGGAATCATGAGCAGTTTTGGGCTCACGGAGGTCAGGACGACTTTGCACCTTCGCCGCATGACATGCCTTTACAGTTTCAAGCGAGATTCGGCGAAAGATGGAAGGAAGCATACGGCAAGATTCGGAACCTGTTTGAACATCTCTATAGTGCGCTGCTCGTTCAAGAACGCTATCTGATGATTCACGGAGGCCTGTCAGAGAAGGCCAGCAAACCTGAGGATTTGGCCTATGCGCACGCTTCGTATCCAAAAGATAAGCTTCTTGAAGACATGCTATGGAGCGACCCAGACGAGACGATCAACGGCGTACGCGCATCCCCTAGAGGAGCCGGAAAGCTGTTCGGCGAAGACGTTACGGAAAACATGTTCGGACGATTCGGTATCAAGGTTCTGATAAGGGGGCATGAACCTTGCGAGGAAGGCTACAAAATCAATCACGGCGGCAGAGTTCTGACATTGTTCTCGCGCAAAGGCTCTCCTTACTTCAACATCCATGGAGCATACCTAGAAGTGGATCTTTCAAGAAAATGCGAAAACGCAGAGCAACTAGTCCCGTACATCCACAAGTTCTAGATTGGCTTCTTGCGCAGAAGCTTTAAGAACGTACTTCGCTAGCACTTCTAGCAGGGCTCTGTGCGGGGGAGGTTCATTTTTTGAAGATCGGAATTGTTACGAGGAATCAAGATTCTTGGAGTTCCACTCAGCTTCAGGACGCTCTAGCCAGGAAAGACATTCAGCATGTGTGTTTCAGCTTCCCGCAGTTGACCGCCCGCGTTGGATGCAAGCCCTGCATAGGCTTTGGCAAGATTAGTTTGCTGGATGAGCTGGAGGCTTTGCTGGTTCGTCCCATTGGACGTGGTTCGCTGGAGGAGCTCGTTTTCAGGATGGACCTGCTGTACAGGCTTCAGCGCCTTGGTTTGTACGTTGTCAATCCGCCTGAGGCAATTGAACACTGCGTGGACAAATATGACATTCTGGCAATACTGGAAGAGAATGGCATTCACGTGCCCCGAACCGTGGTCACTGAGAACGTTGCCTCCGCTCTCAAAGCTTTCAAGGACCTGGGCGGCGACGTCGTAGTGAAGCCGATTTTCGGTTCCAGAGGAATAGGCGCCACAAGAGTCAAAGATCCTGAAGTGGCCTCCACGGTCTTCAGAGCTATAACATTCTACCATGGCGTGATATACCTTCAGGAGTTCGTGGAGCACGGCTTCAGCGACATCCGCGCCTTCATTATAGGCGATCACGTGATCGCTGCAATGAGACGCGTGGCAGAAGACTGGAAAACCAACTACAGCCAAGGAGCACGGCCTGAGCCAATCAAGCTCGACCATGCACTCGAAAATCTAGCAGTCAAGTCTGCGAGGCTCATTGAGTGCAAGATTGCCGGAGTGGACATTCTCGAAAGCTCCAAAGGCCCTGTTGTAGTTGAGGTCAACAGTCAGCCTGGATGGAAAGGTCTTCAGTCAATCACGAAAAGCATCATTGCTGACGAAATCGTCAGCTTCGTACTGTCCGAGTTGAAGGAGTAGGGGGGTCTTGAGATGCGTGAAGTCGAGATTCTGAGGATTGACGTTTCAGCCAAGAAGACTCGAAGGATGAGAGATAGTGTGGCAGAGGAAAAGCCACTTTTCGTTTTCCTTGACAAGATTCATTACGCAACTATATTTTGTTCGCCTTCCAATCTGGAAGGCTTGGTTGTTGGTCGCCTGCTATCCGAGGACGTAATAGAAGCTGCTAGTGAAATCGAGAAACTCGAACTGAACGATGAAACTTGTCACGTCAAGATCAAAGACAGTGCTAACACGGACAAGCCGGCCAGGCTCTCAAGAGAGAATTCCCGAGCGATTCCCTCGTTGCGTGGAAACCCGTCTCCCTACTGTCATGGAGGAGGCCCTCACAAACTCGAATCTGGACCATCGGTCAAAGCTGACACGATCTTAGGTTGCGTCGGTCGCTTGGACTCGATGGCTGAAACGTTCATAAGAACGGGTGGGGTGCACATTGCGGTGATCTACAGAAGCGATGGGGCTCTTGTGGCCTTCGCTGAAGACGTTAGCCGCCATAATGCGGTTGACAAGGTAATAGGTATTGCTGCGATGAGAAAAACTGACTTCAGCGGATGTTTTCTTGCCCTAAGCTGTAGACTGACGGGTGACATCGTCCGCAAGGCCGCGAGAGTCGCTATCCCTGTCGTTGCGTCTTTAGCTGCTGCGGTTGATTCTGGAATTGACGCTGCGAAGGAGGCAGGCTTGACGTTGGTCGGCTTTGTGAGAGCAGGCAGGATGAACGTCTATGCTTCTCCAGAAAGGATTCTGGCGTAAGGGTCGTCTGCTTCAGACGGAAAGGCCTTCTCTTTTCCTTCTGATTCCATGACGCGGCTCATGTTGTAGGTGAGTGTTCCCACTAGACACGCTTCGACCTTGTTGCGTTTGAGGGTTCTTTCCACTTTGCTCTTTGCCTCCGGACTCACAGCGGCCAGGATGGTGCCAGTGGAAGACATTGACAGAATTTGCTCCTCCGAAAGGCGCAGGTACCTCTGCAACATGCACACTTGCTTTGGGATCGGAAGTCTTCCGATGCTTATTTTGAAGCCCACATCAGAGGCCTCCGCCATCTCGTTCAGCGCAGCCACGATACCTCCTTCAGCTGCGTCATGCATAGCGTGAACCCCCTCCAACTCGGCAAGGAGCAGCGCCTCCTTCACACAGCTCTGCACATAAACAAGCTTCGAGAGTTCCAGTGTCTCCTGAAGGCCAAACAACTCCTCAGCCAAGCTCCTTTGGGTCAAAGCGAAGTTGACCACGGTCTCCATTCCAATCGGCTTGACGCAATAAAGGTAGTCTCCGCTCCTAGCGTTGCCAGGAGTCCTCAGACTATCGTGGTCCACGGTACCATAGGCTGTGCAGACCCCAACAACGGTTAAGAGACCCTGATAAGTCCCAGTGTGACCGGTCACGATGGCCATATCAAGGCCGTTGGCAGCTTCGCACGTTTGCTCCATTAGTGTCTGGAAGACTCGCGGCTTGGTTGACACCGGCCCAAGAAGGTTGATCGTGCCGAATTCAGGTTTGGCTCCGAACAGCGCCACGTCCGAAGCAGCATAGTGCACCAGAAGCCACCCAAACCAATCTTCGGGAACGCCTATGCATGGATCCGTGGAGACGACGAGGTACTTGTCTCCTATGAGATGCACGCCTGAATCATAGCCTGGCATTGGCGGTACTGGAACTCGAGAATCCTTTCTTATGCAGCTCAACAGCCTCTTTAGGTCCTCGGTACCGAGTTTTCCCATTCCTAATGCACAGATTTCAGTTCCTGCTACTCAGTTTTATACCTTTGCTATCCATTGTAGATTGAATCCCGCGTGCGTGAGCTTGCCTTTTCTTATGCGAGGTTCAAAGTCCCAGCCGAACGACTCGAAGTAGGCCATGAGTCTTGGAAATGGTTTGTCCATTACATATAGACTACTGTTTCTCCTCGTTTCAGCACGTCACAGAAACCGTGTGGCAAAGACCGTGTTTCTGGTGTCTGGTGGGCCATAAAGAAGGTTCCTCGAGCCAGACTCTGATTCGCCACCTGTCATCTTGTCGCGCGCGCTTGATCCTTATTCCTTCAAGCTAGAGCGCGAAGCTCAGTGTTCCCTTCTTGACCAGTACGAAGATCAGGATGGCGCTGATGATGAATTCTACCAGCAGGAAGCTGCCGTTGTAGATTATTGGCCAAAGCATTCCCCATTCTGATGGGAACTCGTAGATGTAGGCCCAGAAGATGTATCCTGCGATGACATGGAGCAGGAACTTGATGAACACGCTGATGGCCAAGCCCGTCATGATGAAGATTGAAGACTTTCTGTGGAATAGTCCTGCCAGTCCGACTGCGCCAAAGGCCAGTGGGTATTCAAGAAAGACTTGCATCGGGTTTGCGATTGGTGAGTATGGAAGAAGCATTACGTCTATGAAAAGCGCGAGAATTCCGAAGATTGCTCCTGCAATCACTCCTGCGTATACGCCTCTTCTCAATGACAGCCACACAACAGGAACCATGCTGCCCAGAGTTACCGAGCCACCGTATGGCAATGAGAAAGGCCTGATTACGTATAGAACAGCTGACAACGCGCTGAATACTATGATCTCCGCCAAAACCTTGGTTCTTGAACTAGCAACATCTTTCATGCTTTTCCCTCCGCCAGCATTATCTGGTTCAGGTTCTTTGGGTCGACGACACTTTTAGTCGTCCTCTCAGCCAGGTCATTTCCCAGCTCCCCTAAACCTAGGAGGATAATCGTTATTTATCGGTATATTTACTTTTCCTAAGAATCCTGCATCTTATCCTGAGAATCTTCTGGGCCTTCGAAAGACATGCATACCGTTCAGTTCATCGAATTTCTGGAATCCTGTTTGGGCTAGCTGTTTGACTTCCTCTATGGTTGTTGCTGTGGCTACTTCGAAGTCGTCATCTTTGAATTGAAGTGTTCCAATGTACTTCATTGTGCTTAGGACTGATCGATGACGTAGAGCCTTTTTGACCGTCATTACATTGCCGTTGGTGTAGTGTGCCAGCATTGTTCCGCCCCAGTGCCTAAAGCTTTTGAATGTTATCGCTCGCAGTCTGGGGTTCTGTAGTCTTATGGCTGCTCTGTTTCGGACTACGTTGAAGCATTGACGTATAGCGCGCGCGGGAATCTCGATATCACGATAGTTGTTCAGGAAGCCAGAAAGAAACATACTCTGGGCGTTTAGAGACCTCTAGCTGTCACGACAGAGAGAGAAAAATGGGAAAGTGAGGGAGATATCGCCTTATTAGGACGGATATTTACTTTTCCTAGGAACAGTCTGAATACTACGCGGGATGTGGTTGATGGAGCATGAATAAGCTGCCTAAGGAATTCAACATTTTCGAGGTAGAGAAGAAGTGGCAAAAGAAATGGGAGGAGGCTGGCACTTATCGTTTCGACTGGAACGACACAAAGCGCGTTGTCTTCAGCGTAGACACTCCGCCTCCATACACTTCTGGCGAGGTTCACATGGGCCTCGCGTTGAACTGGACCTACTTCGACGTCTTGGCGAGGTTCAAACGCATGCGAGGCTTCAACGTTCTGTTTCCGCAGGGCTGGGATTGCCACGGCTTGCCCGTAGAAGTGGAGGTGGAGAGAAGGAACAAGATCAAGAAGACGGACGTTCCGCCTGACAAGTTCCGCAAGATGTGCATGGAGCTTGTGGACCAGAACATCAAGGACATGAAGGAGGCCATCACGCGCCTCGGCTACTCAGTTGATTGGACGACTGAGTACCGCACGATGGACCCTGACTACTGGAGGCGCACGCAACTTTCCCTGATCCTGCTCTACAAGAAGGGTTTCATCTATCGAGGCACGCATCCGGTGAACTGGTGTCCAAGGTGTGAGACAGCGATTGCCGATGCTGAAGTGGAGTATGACACGCGAAATGGTCAGATTCACTTCATCAAGTTCAAGCTGGAAGAGGGTGGCTTTCTTGAGATAGCAACGACGAGGCCTGAGCTTATTCCTGCATGCGTAACAGTTGCTGTCCACCCTGATGACGAGAGATACGCGAAGTACGTCGGGAAGAAGGTGCACGTTCCGACTACCAACAGGACCGTCGAGATTGTGGCTGACGACATGGTTGATCTCAAGTTCGGAACGGGTGTGGTGATGATTTGCACGTACGGCGACAAGGCCGACGTGAAGACAGTAGTGAAGCACAACCTGCCTGTGATTATGTGCATTGACGAGAAGGGCAGGATGACTGAGAAGGCTGGCAAGTGCGCGGGCATGAAGACCGAGGAAGCCAAGAAGGCAATGCTCGAAGACCTGAAAGCCGAATACATCGTTATCAAAACCGAACCGCTCAGCCAAGAAGTGAGCCTGTGCTGGCGATGTCATACACCTGTCGAAATCCTTGAAAGAGAACAGTGGTTCATGAAAACGCGCATGTTGACGGATGAGGTTGAAAGGAACGCTAACGAGATTGTGTGGTATCCCGACTATATGAAGCATAGACTGATTGACTGGGCGAAGTCGCTCGAGTGGGACTGGGTAATATCTCGACAGAGGGTTTTCGCGACGCCTATCCCGATCTGGTACTGCAAGAACTGCGGCGAAATCATCCTTGCCGACGAAGGCTGGGTCCCAATTGATCCGCGCATCGAAAAACCCAGGATTGATAGATGCCCCAAGTGTGGCGGAACGGAGTTCACGCCTGAACGGGATGTTTTGGACACTTGGATGGACTCGTCTATCACATGTGCGGTTCACGCTGGCTGGCCTGACAAGGCGGATTGGCGCAAGCGGTTTCCGGCGGACGTTCACGCCTCCGGCGTGGACATCATTCGCACGTGGGCTTACTACTTGATGGTAAGGCACTTGGCACTATTCGGCGAGAAGCCCTACAAGAGCTGCCTGATCAATGGCATGGTGCTGGGTACTGATGGCCGCGAGATGCACAAGCACTTGGGCAACTACGTGGCTTCACTGGATGCACTGGACAAGCATGGTGCCGATGCGATTCGCCAGTGGGCAACAGCTGGAGGTGCAACGGGTTCAGACATCCCGTTCCGTTGGCCAGACGTTGAGTACGGTTGGCGTTTCATAATCAAGCTGTGGAATGCTTCGCGGTTCGTGGCCAGCCTGCTGGAAGACTACAAGCCAGATGAGAAGGCCGAATATGAGCTGCAGCCTCTAGATAAGTGGGTTCTGTGCAAGGCTGAGAGGGTCACGGAGAAGGTTACGGACGCGCTTGAGAAGTGCATGTTCAGCATTGCAATGGAGGAGACGCGCAACTTTGCTTGGCACGTTTTCTGCGATTGCTACATCGAGGCGGCGAAAGACAGGTTGTACAAGCCTGACGTTTACGGCGAGGAAAAACGCAAGGCCGCACAGTACGCGCTGTACACGGTTCTGCATAGGACACTTCAGCTGCTTGCGCCTCTGACGCCTCACGTTGTTGAGGAGATCTATCAGCTCATGTATGCGGAGGACAAAGGCCACAAGAGCATTCACGTTTCGCCTTGGCCAGCGGCTAACAAGACGTTGATTGATGAGCAGGCAGAGAAGGCTGGTGACGTGATTATGGCTGTCATAGTCGAGATACGCAAGGAGAAGGCGGAGAAGCATAAGCCTCTGAACGCTGAGATCAAGAGGCTCACCATCTACGCGAGGGACAAGGAAACAGCTAAGGCAGTCATGGATGGCAAGACGGACATCGCGGGTACCTGCAAGGCCAGCTATGTGGAAATCATCCTCAAAAAGGGTGAAGGCCGTGAAGTCAAACCCTACCAGAACCTCAGCTTTACAGCCGAATTCTAGCCAGAGCAGGAAAGCGGTGAAACCTTGAGAACCGTCGGCTTGATTGGATGTGGCGCGGTTGGCACGCTGATCGGCGAGGCCATAGACAGGAGAATAATAGATTGCGACAGATTGATTCTATACGACTTGGATGCTTCGCATGCCGAAGGGCTCAAGAAGGCACTGCGCACGTCTGCCACAATCGTGAAAAGCGTTGACGAAATGATCAAGCTCAAGCCCACAGTCATCGTTGAAGCAGCCTCACGAGAGGCGGCAAAAGATTGCATACCAAGAACAGTCTCTGCTGACATAGACCTGATTGTGATGAGCGTGGGCGCCCTTCTCGACCTGAAGGTCAAAAGCGCAAGAATCCACATTCCGTCTGGCGCGATTGGCGGGTTGGATGCTCTTTCCAGTGCAGATCTTGCAGGCATCGACACGGTCGTGTTGACCACGCACAAGAACCCGCGTGCCTTGGACATGAACAACCGTGAGGAACTGCTCGTCTACGAAGGGAACGCCGAGGAAGCGGTCCGCCGTTTTCCGCGTGAAATGAACGTGGCAGCCACACTTGCCCTCACCGTCGGTTCAGGCAAAGTCCACGTGAGAGTCGTCTCAGACCCCAACGTGCAGCGAAATGTGCATGAAGTGAAAGCCAAATGGAGGCATGGGGACATGCTGCTCAGATTCGAAAACGACCCGCACCCTGAAAACCCGAGAACCAGCGCACTGGCAGCATGGTCAGCCATAAGACTGCTAAGAAACCTGCTGGCAGCCAAGTAGCGACGCCCGGAATAGGCTTTTTTCTCATAGTGCAAGCTTGGATCAGGGTCTTAGTCCTGTGCCTTGGTCTGTCCAGATTCTCTCGCCTATTTTCTTGTAGCCTATCTTAATGTAAGCTTCGATGGCTGGTGAGTTGTCTGTTCTTGCGAACAGTGCTGCGCATTCGGCGTTGCTTAGGGCTTGTTCGGTTACGGCACTTGTAGCCTGTGTGGCGTAACCTCGGTTGCGCGCGCGCGCTATATGCCTTGTCATGTGGAGAGGAACTGGGCTGATGTCACGTGATCTGTTATGCGCTCGCCGGAGGTCGGGCTTTCAGCTTGACCGCAACCGTCATTGCCGCGTTGTTTCGCACTATTGTTACGTCGATTGTTTGTCCTGGCAGAGTGTGCTCCTCAAGGTAGGTTGAGAGGTCGTCTATGTTTCTGATTCTCGTCTGGCCGATGGCGGTTACGATGTCACCGCCGATGGTCACTACTTCTCCTGCAATTACGACTTGGCGTGTTCCCCCCTGCAGGTTTGTCTGGTTTGAGGTCACGATCAGCCACCCGTAAGTTGCGTCTGTGTTCATTGCTTGAGCTATCTCGTAAGTCATGTCCGTCCCAGAGGCTCCCAGCGAAGGATGCTGACTGTATGAACCATCAGATATGAGAGAGCCGATCTCGCGCAATATAGCGTTGGACGGAACTGCGAAGCCTAGTCCTTGTGAATCAGTCACGATGGCCGTGGTTATGCCGACAACTTGGCCTTGATAGTTCAGGAGCGGGCCCCCTGAGTTGCCAGGGTTTATAGGAGTGCTGGTTTGTATGACGCAAGCTATTGGATAGCCGCCTGTCATGTCTTCCGTTATCGTTCTGCCAAGCGCGCTCACTATGCCGGTGGTCATTGACCCGGCCAGCCCGTAAGGATTGCCGATGGCTATCACCGGGTCACCGACCTCGAGTGTTGATGAGCCGGCGATTCCTAGAGGCTTCAGTTCCGCGGTGGGCACGTTTGTCGAGAGGATTGCCAGATCCTCGTAAGGATCATGCCCGAGCACGCTTGTGGAATACTCGTCTCCATCCGCGAAGGTTATTGTGATGTTTATTGCCTTTTGCACGACATGGTAGTTTGTGACTATTACGACTGTTCCAGTATAGTCGTAAATGAACCCTGAACCTTGGACTTGCGTGTAGTAGGGGCGGTAGAAAATGTCGTATTGCACTGTCAGTCCTCGGATAGTGACAACGGAGTCTTTGACTTGCGCGTATAGCTTTGAGAGTGAAACGTTTTCGTCCAGTATGTAG
>CAYHAK010000014.1:0-30883 GCA_964354625.1 uncultured Candidatus Bathyarchaeia archaeon | reverse complement strand
ATGCTGCTGTTTTGTTTCCGCCTATGTTGGCGTATTCCGCGTATCGTGCGAGCATGTGGGTGGTTTTGTTCCATTGGTTTTCTTTGTCTTTCAGTTCGTATGTGACCCAGCCTGTGAAGCCGGTGGCTTTCTTGTTCCGCATAACCGTCAGCCGCGTCTGCAACTCATACCTACTCACGCCTACATTCTTCGCTAGCCACTCTTTGTACGCCACGTACTCTTCCTTGCTGAAGCGACGCCCGTCACTGAACAAGTTCCAGCACCGCATAAGGCTGCAGAACACTTTCACCGCGTCAGGAAACATCCAATGATAACTGCTGTTCAAACTAGCCAAGTACGTCGGCGTTCTAAAATCCAGCGTAAACCCGTCGACCGCCTGCGCTTCCTTCTCCAAATCCGTGTAGCTCTTACAATTCACATTCATAGACGCAATAGTGAAAGTCGTATCGAAAATCAGCGCGGTATTCTGCTTCTGGAAGAAACTGAGCAGACACTCCGAGTATTCGTCCTTCAAAAATCTGAAGCCGACTCTGCAAGGAAACAACGGGTCCAAAACGTAACCGTCCTCGGCGCGGCTTTTACTCCTAAACCGCAAAGGCGTCACGCTGTACGGCTTGGACACGTTCAACTCGTGCAGCAACCCAGAAGCAGCTGGATCAACCTGCCGGATGAAATGCAACAACAAACCTCTAGCAACATGCCCCGTAAAAAACGGCAAAACAACAGGCTTCTCAGCATACATCTCCAAGCCTATTTCAACAGGCATACCAACTCAATTCCCTTCAATGGGATTACTAGATATACTGAAACATAAGAGCGAATGCCAACTTAAGATTTTTCTTCAAGACCCTTCCCAGAAGTCATTGTTCTTCTTGTTAGTGCTTCTAGTGTCTTTGTAGAGCGCGCTCACATAATAGCGCGTCTTCAAAACTCAGAGTAAATAAATGCGGCTAGCGCGTTGAATATCTTGGCTTCAGACGCTTTCTCTATAAAATCGTCTAGGTTGGTCCTATTCAGCAACATGGCTAGGTAAGCTCTGGCTGTGAGCTGGTAGAGTTTGGCTGCAAAGCCTGTTTTTGTTTTTCTTTCTCCGCTTCTTTCGACGTAGCCACGCTCTTCTAGTGCTCTGACTCTTCGGTTTACTGTGTTATAGCGTATGTATATGAAGTCTCTCTGGGTTCTCAGCTTTCGCCATATGTCGTAGATTGTTAGCGCGCGCTAAGGTCACAAGTCTTTCAATCTCAGGGGGGACAGGGGACCCTTAACTTGTCAAGCTCGGTCTTCGGTGTTGTCTCAATTTGTATTGGGGTTTCTGTTTTTGTCCCAATTGGTAGGTTCAGTTGTGATGCCTTGCATACTTGACATATCTTGAGTGTCTCTAGTTTTGTCATTTTGGGGGGGCGGTTGACACAAAAGTATGCTTTGCCGTGTTCAATGCGAATAGGGCACTTGAGACCGATGAGAATGTCTTGCAACTCTTGAGGCGTTTCTAACCCCTCAATAGACACTTTGTCAAAAGTCAATGTCTTATGCAATTTCTCTATGAAAAGTCTCATTTTGTCCGTGTCGTTGTCTCCATCAACGTGGTACAAACACCATAATTCTCTCAATTTTGCGTCTTCGATCTCGGTCAATCTAAAGCTCAATTGTGGCATAAGATCAAACCTCAAGCCCCTTTTGGGGGGTCTCAACATACTAGGTTTGCCCTCTTGAGGGCTTGGTTTCAAGACGCTTTCGCAAGATATGCCCTGAAATTCTCGGCTCTTGCCCTATTAGGTAAGAATCCTCTGGTTTCAAAAAACGTAAAAAAGGGGTCTGGTTTCCATCTTGGTTTCCATCAAAGCCTAGATATGTGAGAAATTGACACATCTTTTACACTTTGTTTTACGTTTTCATGGGCGCTTATGGGGGGTATGTCTTATCTGGATAAGTCAGCGAAGCCGCGAGCGTTGCGAAGAAGACTACGAGAAACACTATCACGCCTTTCATGCCTTACTCTCCTTTCAATGCCATTTTGCACGGTCTAGTGGTTTAAAAACGTGTCGGATGGTAAAGGATTTAGGCATGCTTATGCTTCTGAGGTTTCGGTGAGGCCAGGTTGAAGATTAAGCGTCCCGTGCGTGCTATTACGGGTTCTGAAATGCATTGTAAGAACTGGCAGATCGAAGGCATCTTGCGGATGCTGTGCCACGTCCTTGACCCAGAAGTGGCGAAAGACCCAGAACACCTAATTGTCTACGGCGGCACAGGCAAGGCCGCACGCAACTGGGAATGCTTCGACAAAATCGTAGACACGCTCGTGGCGCTTGAACCTGACGAGACAATGCTGATTCAAAGCGGCAAACCCGTGGCAGTGTTCAAGACGCACGAGTGGGCGCCACGTGCGCTTATCGTGAATGCGATGCTTGTGCCCAAGTGGGCTACGTGGGAGAGTTTCTTGGAGCTTGAGCAGAAGGGTCTCACGATGTATGGACAGATGACGGCTGGTTCGTGGGCGTATATTGGGACGCAGGGGATTTTGCAGGGTACTTACGAGACGTTGGCGGCTGTGGCGAAGCAGCATTTCGGAGGCTCGCTCAAAGGTAGGCTCGTGGTTACGGCGGGTTTGGGGGAGATGGGTGGTGCACAGCCGTTGGCGGTGACGATGAATGAGGGTGTCGCCTTGGTGTTTGATGTGAATCCGTGGGCGGTTGAGCGTCGGTTGAAGCATGGGTATTTGGATTATTCGACGGACAGGCTGGATGAGGCGGTTCGGATTGCGCTGGATGCGAAGCAGAAGGGCGAAGCCAAAAGCATAGGTCTGCTGGGCAACGCGGCAGACGAACTTCCCGAATTGCTCAAACGAGGCATCATCCCCGATGTGGTTACAGATCAGACGAGCGCGCATGATGCTTTGAACGGCTACTATCCCGCAGGTCTCAGCAAGGAGGAGGCTGATGAGCTTCGGAAACGTGATCCGAAAGACTACATACACCGCAGTATGGAGAGCATGCGCAGACACGTCGAGGCTATTGTGGCTATGATGCGCAAGGGTGCTGTGGCGTTTGATTATGGCAATAATCTGCGTCAGCAGGCGCTTGATGCGGGTTTCAAGGATGCGTTTGCGTATCCGGGGTTTGTGCAGGCGTACTTGAGACAATTGTTCTGTGAGGGCAAAGGTCCGTTCCGCTGGACTAGCCTCGTGGGCAACAAGGAAGACATCTACAAGCTGGATGATGTGCTGTTGAAGGAGTTTGCGTATGACGAGGGCCTGTGTCGGTGGATTCGCAAGGCGAAGCAACACGTCAAGCTCCAAGGCCTGCCCGCAAGGGTGTGCTGGCTCGGCTACGGAGAACGCGCACGCTTCGGCAAAATAATCAACGACATGGTAGCCTCAGGCAAGCTTAGTGGGCCCGTGTGGATTGGGCGCGACCACTTGGACGGGGGAAGCGTGGCTTCGCCGAACCGCGAAACCGAAGGCATGAAAGACGGAAGCGACGCAATCGCCGACTGGCCAATACTCAATGCGTTAGTTAACGCAGTGGGCGGGGCTACGTGGGTGAGCGTGCATCACGGAGGCGGAGTAGGCATAGGCTACAGCATACACGCTGGCATGTGCCTCGTAGCAGACGGAACTGAAGAGGCAGAAAAGCGCATAACCACCGTACTAACCACCGACCCGGGCACAGCCGTAGTACGACACGCAGACGCAGGCTACGCAGAAGCACAACAAATAGCCAAACAAAAACACATCAAAACACCAATGCAAAGCGACATTTCCGTCTCCTGATCACGTACTTGTTTATAAAACATCAAACTATTAGGCGCGCGCGCTCTGATGCACCTGCTGCTCATACAAGATTCGCGCGCCATACGGCAAAGACTCCCTAGAAATGCGCAACCAAATAGGCAAACAACAAAAAGCTAAACAAGCACTTCTAGCCCACGGGATTCTGAATGAAAGCATCAAGGCACACAAGCCAGCGGAAGCCTCCTTGGACCAGCTTCCTCAGACAGTCTTATCTACGTCCAAAGCAAGCTAACCTCAACTTTGGAGGCCTCCAAATGACAAAAAAGAAACCGCTAGCCCGCAAGATCATACTCAAAGTGCTGGTGAACGCATTAGAACCGCTCGACTATGTCCATGCCTTCTATGAAGGAGGTGCAATATCGCATGGTCGCCTCGATGAATGGTCAGACATCGACGCCTACGTGGTGGTGGACGACGGAAAAGTCAACGAGGCACTCGCCGTAGTTGAGAAGGCGTTAACGTCGCTGTCGCCAATCAAGCAGAAGTACGAAGTGCCGCAGCCCGGTTGGCCAGGTGTCTCGCAGGCCTTCTACAGGCTCGAAAACACAAGCGAATACCTGCTCATCGACTTCTGCATACTGAACCTCAGCGCACCAGAGAAATTCCTGGAACCACAAATCCACGGCCCAGCAGTGTTCTACTTCAACAAAAAAGGAAAAATCAAGACACCCTCGCTCGACAAGGCCGAATTCAGTAAAAAAGTTGCAACGCGTCTGGAGAGGTTGCAGGCAAGGTTTGCAGTGTTCAACTGCTTCGTTCAGAAAGAAATCAAACGAGGCAACAGCATCGAAGCCCTAGATCTCTACCACAACCTCACACTCGGCCTGCTCGTCGAAGCCCTACGCATCAAACACAACCCCATCCACTACGACTTCAAAACGAGCTACGTGAGCTATGAACTCCCGCCGAAGGTGGTTGAAAGGCTCAGGCACCTCTACTTCGCCAGAAACGAAAAGGACCTGCAGCAAAAATACCGTGAGGCCGGCATATGGTTCCAAGGAACAATGTCAACGATCAGCAAAGAAAAAATAGCAAAGCAAATAGGTCGCTGACGGCCTTCAGCCGCGGCCAACGTTTAGTTCGAGATATATGAGATAATGCAGCCCCACGCGCGCCAAAAACCTTTGGAAAACTTTAATTCATGCAGTCCTCGTGATATGAAAGAGACGATACCTATGGCAAGGCTAGGGCAACTGAAATTAGCAATGGGAACCTCCATATTCCTGGTAGGCTTCATATTCGCCATCTTCCTATCAGCCATAATGCTCATCATACAACTCAACCTCATCTACTCAATAATCCTCACCGTGCTCTTCATACTACTCCAGTACGCCATCGGACCAGCCATCGTCAGAATGTCCACACGCCTGCAATACCTGAAGCCCGGCGAAAACCCGTGGCTCGAAACCACCGTCAAAGGACTCGCAGACAAAAGCGGAATCCCTATGCCGAGACTGGCCACAGTTCCAGATCCCACGCCTAATGCCTTCGTATTCGGCAGAACCGTCAGCGGCGCCACGCTGGCCGTGCACGAAGGCCTCCTGCGAAACCTGAACGAAAACGAAGTCAAAGGCGTAATCGGCCACGAACTAGGACACATAAGGCATAAGGACTACATCGTCATGACCGTGCTTTCCGCGTTGCCGCTGATTGCCTATCTGATTGCGCGTGGAACATGGCAGGCCGCATGGATTTCAGGAGGCTCAAGAAAGAAAGACGAAGGCAGCATGAGAGCTGCGCTCGTCATCATCGGCGTACTCTCCTATGTGGTTTATTTCGTTACGCTTTTGTGCGTGATGAGGCTCAGCCGACTGCGAGAACACTATGCAGATGCTTACTCAGCCTACGTGACAGGATCGCCCCGAAGCCTCGAAAGTGCACTGACGAAAATCACCTACGGCCTATCACTCTCGCCCAAACCGCCCTCAGGAGCAAGAGCCTTTTACATCGGAGACCCAGCAATGGCCAAAGAAGAAATGGCGGAAATCATGGACAAGAAACAGGAGTACGACCTCGACCACGACGGAGTTCTAGACGAACGCGAATTGGAGCTTGCCATGGAGAAAGAAGCCCAATCCACATGGGCCAAGGTGAACTCAATCTTCTCTACACACCCGCCAACCTTCAAACGAGTGCTTATGCTACGCGAGATAGAGAATGAAATGCAAAGTGGAGAATACACTAGCGACCGTATGTACGCGCACATATAGAACAAGCATATCGCCACAGCCATGCGCGCGATATGTACGCACGCCAATGCAGGAAACCAACTGAATCAGAGGAATAGGAATGACCAAGAAAACCTGTTTTGAACGGACAGGAAAGACGCCGCCAAGCTACATGATTGAACGCGGCAACGAGTTAGCTGCAGCCAACAAGAAATGCGAGGACAAACCAAACGGCGACGGACAATTCTACCGCTACGTCAAAAAGACGTTAGCGGCTGCGGAACGCAAGCACAAAAAGAAGAAATAACGTCCACCAGAGCCACAGTGGGTGGCCTTTTTTTCTGTGCAACGAATTATTTCTTAATTAATATACTTGTGTAACGTGTTACAAGAGTTTCCCTCGGGCTTGTGTAACGGTTGTAACACGGGTGTGTCACCATAAAAACCCCATATATTTCTGGTTGTGTAACAGGTTGTGACACAGTGTGACACAGCGTTACACAGGCGTTACGCAGACGCGGCGCGCGCGTGCATCAACAAAACAGATTTATTGTCAAGCGAACAGAAGTGTGAATGAGGTTTCGGATTGAAGGTCAAGCTTCTTCGCTACACAGCGGACGCAGAGCTTCTGTGCGGAGCTGCAGCGTTAACATCAACAACAAGTGGAACGCCATCAGCCCTTTTTGAAAGGCTGGATGAAGAAGGGGCCAAGCGGCTGATCAAGCGGGTCACTGGCTACGGTCACGGTTCGGTTATTGAGCATGCGTCTTTCACTTTCAGTCTTGAGGGCGTTTCACGGGCCATGACTCACCAGCTTGTCAGGCACCGCATAGCATCGTACACACAACAAAGCCAACGCTACGTCACCTACGCCACCTTGGAAAGCTATGTTACGCCACCAAGCGTGGCAGGAAACGTTGAAGCAAAGAAGCTGTTCGACGATGCACTCAAAGAAGCCTCCGAAGCCTACGAGAACCTCTTGAAGCTCAAGATCCCGAAGGAGGATGCACGGTTCATCCTCCCAAACGCCGCCAAAACAAACATCATGGTTACGATGAATGCACGCGAGCTCAGGCACTTCTTCAATTTACGGTGTTGCACGCGTGCTCAATGGGAAATGCATGAGGTTGCGGTTGAAATGTTGAAGCAGGCGCGGAAGGCTGCCCCTGCATTGTTTGAGAATTGCGGACCAACGTGTGTCGAACTAGGCTTCTGCTCTGAGGGAAAAATGAAGCCCCCACAATGTAACGTTGAAGAAACAAAGAAGCAGTTCCGAAGCCTATAAGGGCTTGACGCATATTCCTTTCTGAAAACTCGACGCGACACCGATGACTCGATACAAAGCTTTAGCCGTGACCACAAAGTACTGGATGCCTAGTGAAGACTATTCCCAGGAAATAGAAGAAAACCTCAAAGGAAAGATTGCCGACGAGGATTTCGTTGTGATTTCTGAGAAGGCAATATCAACGGCACTAAACAACATTGTTGACGAAAGCAGAGTCAGACCTAATCCTGTTGCAAGGTTGATTGCGGGATGCTGGATGCGGCTGGTCTGGGGCTATTTTCTGGGATTTTCATGCCATTTCGGTAAGAAGCTGCTTCTGAGGCTTCGGGAATACCCTCTTGAGTCAGGAAGCTGTCATAAGCAAGTTGCGCTACAGCAAGCTGGACTGTTTCAGGCGTTGATGTTCGGCTCCGAGGGAGGAATCGACGGTAGCAACTTGGCCTACTCTTACGTCAGTTTGCCATTGAAGAATGCCGACAAGATCGCCGAAACAATACGTGAACACTTGTGGCTGACACTGGGAAGGAAAGTTCGAGTGTTGATTGTTGACACTGATAAGACTTATTCGTTCATGAATTTTCATTTTACACCTCGGCCGAAACCAATCAAAGGCATTCATTCTCGTGGTGGTGTTGTTGCCTATGTGGTTGGACGTGCGCTTAGGCTTAGGAGGAGGGCAACGCCTGTTGCTGTGGCTGGGTGTTGCGTGCCTGTTGAGGAGGCTTTGGAGGTTGCGGAGTTGGCGAATCATGTGAGGGGGTTCGGTGCTGGGAGAACGGTTTGGGACATGGCTGACAGGTTTCATGTGGGTTTGGCTGGTGTGAGTTGGGAGATGCTTGAGGCAGTAAAGCATAAACCTATCGTGATTGTAAGGAGAAAAAGGTGAAACGCGGATGGATTCGTCGGTAAAGCAGTTGCATGCCTTCTTCAATCCCAGTTCAGTTGCCATTGTAGGGGCAACTAGGAAAATCAACAAGGCAGGCCACGTCATCTTCAAGAACTTCGAAGAGAACAAGAGGAGAGAGGTTTTCAAGGGAAAGGTCTTCGCCGTAAACCCGAACGAGGACTCGGTTCTGGGGATTCAAAGCTATCCCTCTCTGGCAGATATTCCTGAAGACGTCGAGCTGGCCGTGATCGTTGTTCCCGCAAGTGTCGTGCCAAAGGTGATGAATGATGCTGCTGCCAAGAGGGTCAAGGATGTGGTGATCATCAGTTCTGGGTTTGGCGAGATCGGCAATCATGAGCTTGAGAGTCAGGTTGCGGCGATTGGCAAGAAGGCCGAAATCAGGATTCTGGGGCCCAACTGTTTAGGAGTTTATGACACGCGGACAGGCGTGGACATGCTGTTTCTGCCTGAGACGAAGATTCTGCTGACTGGCGACGAGGTCATTGCCACGCCTCGTCCGATACCTGGCGATATAGCCATAGTGACTCAGAGTGGTGCTTTCGGCGTTTCGGCTCTCGACTATTTGACTGGTCGCCAGATCGGCGTCAGCAAGTTCGTGAGTTTCGGCAACAAGTGTGATGTGACTGAGACGGAGATGCTGCATTATCTGTTGTATGACCGGGACACTAGGGTTATTCTGCTTTATGTTGAGGACATCAAGTCGGGCAGGGAATTCATCAATGTGGCCTGCGAAGTCACCAAGAAGAAGCCTATCGTTGCGATTAAGGCGGGAAGAACAGCGGCAGGCGCGAGAGCTGCAGCCTCACACACTGGAGCTATCGCGGGCTCGGACAGAATCTACGATGCGGTCTTCGAGCAGACAGGGATCTTTAGAGCGAAGGACATGGAGGAGTTTTTCAATGTTGGAAAAGCCTTGTCTATGCAGCCACCGGCTGTAGGCAGAAACGTTGGGATCATTACGGACGCAGGAGGACCAGGAATCATGGCTGTGGACGAAGCTGCGTCAAAAGGGTTGGCTGTTAACCGCTTTTCTGAAAAGACCGTTTCGAAATTTGAGAAATTGAAGAAGGATGGTAGGCTGCCGAAGTTCGCGACGAACTTCAACCCTGTGGACATCACGGGTTCCGGGACATCAGAGATGTTTGAGTTGGCGTCTGAGATTGTGTTTGAGGACCCTGAGATTAACGGTGTGATTTTGCTTGGTTTGCATCATACTCCAGCGTTGCAGGAGGATTTCATTGACAGAGTTGCGAAGGTTGCAGGCAGATATGAGAAGCCTATCGTGGCCTGCGACATAGGCGAGACGGAGATGGCTTTATACACGCGCTCGAGATTTGACAAGTTGAAGATTCCGGCGTATTCGTCGCCTGAGGATGCAGCGCGAGCCATGAGTGGGCTAGTAAGATATGGCTCTTATTTGGAGAAAAGCGGATGCCTGAAGGAGTACACTCAGAGCTTTCTGAAGGACAAGAGAAAGCTGTAGGCCGTCAGATTGGGACCTTTATGTTGACAACGTCGCCGTCTTTGAGTTGAAGCTTCTCTCTCAGGTTGATTGCGGCTACTATTTCGATGATGTCTGCGGGGTATTTTGGCACTTCGGGAACGACGATTGCGCATTCGATGTCGCTTCGTAGGTATGCCTTGTAGCATCTGCCATGGCTGAAGCTGGCCACAGGTTGAATGCTTATCGAGTGAGCCTTTCCCAGTTGCTTCCTAAGCTTCGTATCTTGTTCTGACAGTCTTATGTTCAGCGTACCGTGAAAAGGGGCAAAGCCGAGCTTTTCGGTTATTTGTTTCTTTACCCATGGAAGTCTTATGAATCGTTCTCCTTCGCCTTTTCCGGTGGTGACTTCTCCTTTGATGTTGACTGCTTCCAAAGGGTATGCTCCTAGGATTGATGCTTCTCGATGAGTATGAGAAGCTATTGAAGTAGTGCGGAGGTCTATTTTTGTTCTTTTAGCCATGTCGCGACTTTTCTCAGCAGGGCGTTTGAGGACATGTCGACGACTGGAACTATTATTTTTTCTCTGGTTTCGATTATGGGTTGGTATTTGGGCATGGGTGCGTAGCCGACGAATGTCCAGTAGACTCGTTTTTCCTCAACGAGTGCTTTTGCGGTGGTTTCGGTGGACGCTGGCAACGGGAAGTATAGGAAGACTACGCCTTCGGCCCAGTACAGTCCTGCGGTTTTGCCTCCTGCGATTATCGCGGCAAACCGTGCTATGTCGTCAGGAGTTTGAAAGGGATCGCGTTCCATGACCACGATTTCTTTAAAAGGGTCGAATCTTACTTGGACTTCGCTTCCATCCATATGATTGTTCGCCTTCTCTCAGACGAGAGTGTGGTTGGTTGCCTTTTAATCTTGTTATGGTTCCAGAAAAGTTAAAGAGCAGACTTTCTGTAATGGCTTAACCGAATAGTGACTAGGGGTTACTGGTTTGCCTGACATTCGCGTGGCTCTAGTTGGCGTGGGCAACAGCGCGTCTGCACTGATTCAGGGAGTACACTACTACAGGGATGCGAAGGAAGACGTGACTGTGCCGGGACTTATGCATGTTAACTTCGGTGGGTATCACATTCGGGACGTGAGGTTTGTTGCGGCTTTTGAGGTGAACAGGAACAAGATTGGCAAGGACTTGTCCGAGGCCATTTTCACTGAACCGAACTGCTGCGTCAAGTTTGCCGAAGTACCACGGTTGGACGTGAAGGTTTCTGCTGCGCCTATTCTGGATGGTGTGGCACCGCACATGAGGGAGACGTTCGAGGTCTACAAGGAGGGCGAGCTGAGGCCCGTTGACGTTGTTGAGGGCTTGAAGGAGTCGAAAACGGACATTCTGGTCAATTACTTGCCTGTTGGTAGTCATGATGCTACGCGGTTTTATGCTCAGGCCGCTTTGGATGCGGGTTGCGCGTTTGTGAATTGTATGCCCGAGTTTATTGGGTCGGATTTTGGTTGGGCCAAGAAGTTTGAGGAGAGGGGTTTGCCTGTTGCGGGTGACGACATCAAGAGTCAGGTTGGGGCTACGATTGTGCACAGGAATCTTGCGAGGCTTTGCGTGGATCGTGGCGTCATTATTGATGAGACTTACCAGCTTAATCTGGGTGGGGACACGGATTTTCAGAACATGACGGTTGAGGAGCGTTTGAAGACTAAGCGGATCAGCAAGACCGAGGCGGTTACGAGTCTCGTTCCGTATGACTTGCCTACGCGCATTGGACCAAGCGATTACGTGCCGTTTCTGGGGAATAAGAAGATTTGTTATTTGTGGTTGAAGGGCAGGAAGTTTGGGGATAGACCATTGACGATTCAGGTGAAGCTTGAAGTTGAGGATTCGCCGAACAGCGCAGGCGTCGTCATAGACATTCTTAGAGCGGCGAAGATTGCGTTAGACCGCAAGATTTCTGGTCAGCTATTGAGCATTTCCTCGTATGCGTTCAAGCATCCGCCAATTCAGGTTCCCGATTCCGTGGCAAAGCAGTCGGTGGAAGAGTTCATACAAGACAGAAGAGAACGCTAGCACAGTTTTGACGTGGCATAGCAGACCGCATGGTTCTCCACAGAAGTCACGACACAAGACGCGAGTGGGAGCTTGCCCCCCTAAACATAGATTGAACCAACTGTGCTAACAAGTGGTCGATAGAGAAGAGATGTGTCAAACAGGAGGATGGAACGAGGCTGATGGGCCTATTTCTTTTGTCTTTTAAGGTAGGCAACGGTGAACATCCTGTCGTCGGGCAGGCGGATACCTTGGATGCCGACAAGTTCCCATCCTTCATTGCCTAGTTCGTTCAAGTCGTTCTGAACATCCTCTATGACTGGTTTCTTGTCGACTTGGAAATGATCCGTACGAATCTGCGTCTTGATCGGAATCACTCTATACTCCCATTTAGCCAATTCGAACACCACTTTGACCATAGATAACAATCAAGCAGGAGAGTAAAAGCGTTTCCTCGCAAAACTAACCCCTTCAGCCTTCAGTGTTCAAGCATGTGCTCATCCTTTCACACGTCTATTGGCTCCTCTGAACCAATTGGTCATCTTGTCTTTTCCTTCGCAGACAGTTAGTTTTAAAGGCTACGGCATTAGAGATTAGTGCGTTGTTGAGAAGGTGTATTTGGTATGGTGAAAGTTGACGGAACTGAAGTCAAAGAAGGACTGTACTACACGAAAGAGTTTGAGTGGGTGAAGGTCGAGGGCGACAAGGTTCGAGTAGGCATAACTGACTACGCACAAAAGCAACTGAGAGAAATTGTCTATGCTGAGCTGCCAGGCCCAGGGACGAGCATAACGCAGAACGCGCCTTACGGCACTGTTGAGTCGGTCAAAGCTGTATCCGACCTAATAGCGCCTATCAGCGGCGAAATCCTCGAAGTGAACACCGAAGTCCAGTCAAAACCCGAAATGCTAAACGAAGACCCCTACGACAAAGCATGGCTACTCGTGGTAAAGCCAACGAACCTGCAGGCCGAGCTTGCAAACCTGATGGACTTCAACAAGGCCGCTGAATGGCACAAGACCCTAGGAAAGTAAACCGAGTTGCCTAGACGCATAGCCATAATCGGCGCTCACGCCGCAGGCGTGGACGCAGCCTCAGCCGGACGAAAAACCGACCGCGCCGCAGAAATCACACTGATAACTGAGGAGAAACATTGCGGATACTCGCGTTGTGGACTGCCCTTCGTAATAGGCGGACAGATACCAAGCTTCCCAAGCCTTATAGTTTTTCCGATTACCTACTTCCAGATGATGAAGATCAACCTCAAAACCGAAACCAGAGCCACAGCCATAAACACCGAGAACAAAACCGTCGAAATAGTGGATAAGACGGGAAAGACTGAGACTTTGCAGTATGACAGCCTGATTATAGCCACAGGCGCGAGCTCCTTCATGCCCCCGATAAAGGGCAAAGAAAAGCAAGGAATCATCTCACTCAGAACACTGGAAGACGGAGAAAGAATCGACGGGACCGTCAAGAATGGAGCCAAGACCGCATTAATCATGGGAGCAGGCCTAATCGGCCTCGAAACAGCCGTAGGCCTCCAAGAACGCGGCCTCAAAGTAACGGTTGTCGAAATGCTGCCTCAAGTGCTTCCGCAGATGCTTGACGCCGACATGGCAAAAGCAGTCCAAGAAACGCTGGAACAGAAAGGAATAACCATCCTCACCGGAAAACCTGTTGAAGAAATCATCGGAACAGAAGAGGCAACCGGGATAGTCGCCGGAGGCGAACGATACAATGCAGACCTAGTCATCAGCGCCTTCGGAGTGAGAGCAAACACCCATCTGGCTCAGAATGCAGGCATAGCCCTAGGAGAAACCAAAGCCATAAAAACAAACGCCAGAATGGAAACCAGCGCCAAAGACGTCTACGCAGTCGGCGACTGCGCCGAATCAACACACATTGTCACACAAAGACCAGCCCTTGTACAGCTGGGAACCGTGGCAGTAAGACATGGAAAGATTGCAGGCATCAATGCAGCAGGCGGCTACGCACTGTTCACAGGAGTCCTAAACTCGTCCGTGTCAAGACTCTATGATACTGACATCGGCTCAACAGGCCTAACTGAAACAGCAGCCCAAAGAGCCAGAATCGAAACCGTCACCGGAACAATAACGTCAAGAACAAAAGCCGACTACTACCCCGGAGCACTCCCCATAAAAGTCAAACTCGTCGTGGAAAAAGAATCCCGACGAATAATCGGAGCCCAAATCATCGGCGGAGAAGAAGTGACCCAGCGCATAAACGCCATATCCTTCGCCATACAGAAACAAATGACCGCACGCGAACTGTCCAAAGCAGACACAGCCTACGCGCCTCCTGTATGCGAAACCTGGGAACCCCTAGTCTTGGCCGCAGAAATGGTTCTCATGAAACTCCGCTAAACAACTATCACTTTTCCATCATTTTTGTCGGAAAATTAATTAGGGCAACCCTCCACCTACTTAAGCCATACAATTGAACAGATGGTGAAATGGCATGCCAATTAGGGTAGGTATAAACGGATTTGGCAGAATCGGACGCTTACTATTCAGAGCAGCCATAGAAAGAAACGCCAACATCGAATTCGCAGCCGTAAACGACATAACTGACTCCAAAACGCTGGCTCACTTGCTGAAATACGACTCAGTCCACGGACGCGCACCTTTCCCAGTGGAGGCCGAAAAGGACGGCGTAGTCGTCAAAGGCAAGAAAGTGCGTACACTCATGGAGCGCGACCCGTCCAAGCTTCCGTGGAAAGACATGGGCGTCTACTTAGCCGTAGAATCCACAGGACTGTTCACCGACCGAGAAAAAGCCTCAGCACACCTGACAGCAGGAGCAAAAAAAGTCCTAATCTCGGCACCTGCAAAGAACCCAGACGCCACAATCGTCATGGGCGTGAACGACAAGACCTACGACCCTGAAAAACACCACATACTCTCAAACGCCTCATGCACCACAAACTGCGTCGCACCCGTAGCCAAAGTCCTACACGAAAACTTCGGCCTCAAACAGGCACTCATGACAACTGCACACGCGTACACGAACGACCAGAGAATCCAAGACTTGGTTCATTCTGACCTGCGCCGTGCAAGAGCAGGAGCAATAAACATAATCCCAACCACGACAGGCGCCGCCGTGGCAGCTACGCTCGTGTTGCCTGAGCTTGCGGGAAAAATGAACGGAATCGCCCTCCGAGTCCCAGTGCCAAACGTCTCAATCATCGACCTGACCTGCGTGCTGGAAAAGAACACAACTAAGGAAGAGATCAACGCCGCCTTCAAGAAAGCCGCAGAAGGACCGCTCAACGGCATCCTAGCTTACACCGAAGACCCTGTCGTCTCATCCGACTTCAACCACAGCACCTGGTCAGCCGCCTTCGACGCCCAGTCAACCATGGTCTTGGAGGGCAACTTTGTCAAAGTCCTCGCATGGTACGACAACGAATGGGGCTTCAGCTGTCGCATGGTCGAACTCATCGAACTCGTAGGCAAAAAAGCAGGTCTCTAAACCCGGCGTCAACACGGAAAATCTTCACCACCACTTTTTTTTCCAAAACAGAAGGCAGAGAAAATGGCAAAGTACCTAACCCTAGACGATGTCAAAGTAAAAGACAAAACTGTGCTCGTCAGAGTAGACTTCAATACACCCGTAGATCCGGAATCGAAAAAAGTGCTTGACGATTCGCGAATCCGCGCCCACGGCGAAACCACCATAAAAGAACTGTCAGCAAAAGGAGCCAAGGTTGTTGTTCTGGCGCATCAGGGACGGAGAGGCGACCCGGACTTCATACCTTTAAAGCAGCATGCGGAACTCCTCGGCAAGATTCTGGGCAAACCCGTGAAGTACGTCGACGACGTTTTCGGCGAAAATGCAAAAACAACGATCAGAAGCCTGAAGAGCGGCGAGATTCTCATGTTGGAAAACGTGAGGATGTTTGCAGGCGAGACTAAGGACGGAACGCCTGAAGAGCATGCGAAAACGGAGCTTGTGAAGAGCCTTGCGCCTCTGGCTGATCTGTTTGTGCTTGACGCCTTCGCGGCAGCACACAGGGCCCAAGTGTCAATAATCGGGTTCACCGCCGTACTGCCCAGCGCCGCAGGCCGCATAATGGAAAGAGAACTGAGATCGCTCAGCAAAGTGCTGGAAAACCCAGAAAAGCCAAGCATATTCATCCTCGGAGGCGCAAAAGCAGACGACTCACTAGAAATCTCAAAGTACGTGCTCTACAAAGAAATAGCCGACTACATTCTCATGGGCGGCGTCGCAGGTCAGGTCTTCCTTGCAGCAAAAGGCATAGACCTCGGCAAGCCCAACATCGAATTCCTTGAAAAGAAGGAGCTCATGACCTTCGCAACTGGCATAAAGGAGCTAATGCAGAAATACCCAGACGAAATCAAAACACCACAAGATGTGGCCGCAGAAACAAACGGAAAAAGAGAAGAAATATCGGTCGAGAAGCTTCCAACAGACCATTCGATAATGGACATAGGTTCCAAAACGGTCGAAGAATACTCTAGGATCATCGCCAAAGCCAAAACGATCGTGGTCAGCGGGCCAATGGGAGTGTACGAAAACGAGAAGTTCAGCCTTGGCACAAGAAAAGTCTTCGAGGCGATTGCAGGGTCGAAGGCGTTCTCGCTGGCAGGAGGAGGCCACACCATAGCCGCCCTGCAGGAGTTCGGGTTGTTCAACAGAATCTCGTACGTCAGCACTGCAGGTGGAGCCCTGATCGAGTTTCTAATGGGCAAGAAACTGCCAGGTATCGTGGCACTGGAGAAGGCCGCGGCCAGAAAAACCCAGCCTTCCTCTATCTCTTTCTAGTTTCTCGTGATCTTATCCATCAAGTCGACAACGTGGTATTCCGCTTCTTCTTTAGGATGCAGAAGCCCGTCGTAGATCTGTAACGTTTGCTCAGCAGCCTTACGCCACGTGAAGTACTGCAACACGCGTTTTCTGCCATTTTCTCCCCATTTCTTGGCCTTGTCTGGGTCTGATAGAATCTCTTTGATGCCCCATGCTATGTCGGTCGCGTTGCCTCCATTCACGTGTACTCCGTTCTGGTCTGGACCTGAAGGCACGACTTGCTCTCTGAAGCCAACCACGCCTTGGGCGCCCACCGCAATTGGCTTTGCCATTGACATAGCTTCCAAGCTTACGATACCGAACGGCTCGTAGGTGGACGGGAAGACGCAAACGTCAGATGCTGCGTAGTGCAGAATACGTTCGTCCTCAGGCACAAAGTCGAATTTGCAGGCTACCTTGCTGCTTATTCCAAGTCTGTTGGCCGTTTCGATAATATCATTTTGTTGTTCGCCCTTGCCCAGAATCACGAGCTTCGTGTCCGGATATTCCTCCAAAATCATGGGCATGGCCTGAACCAAATTCGTGACGCCCTTCACCCAAGTCAGCCTTCCGAGGAACAGAATCATCTGCTCCTCTGGCTTTATGCCGTATCTTCTGCGTATTGCTTCTACTTCTTCGGATTTGCAGTTCTTGGGGTCGTAGCGTTCTGGGTCAACTCCGTTCCAGACCACGCTTATCTTCGACTTGCTCCAGCCGTGCCTTGCCAGATCCTCCTGCATCGCGTGGCTTACCGTCACTATTTTGTCAACCTTCTGGGCTGTCGCCCACTCTAGGTAGGAGACAACTTCTGATCCTAGGCCTCCCGCCCGGCCCCACTCCGTGCTGTGAACGTGAAAGGCCACAGGAACCTTGGTCTCGTTCTTTGCTATGATGCCTGCAATGCTGCTCAGCCAGTCGTGAACGCAGACCACATCGTAGTTGCAACCTTCCTTCTTCAACGTGCTATTGATAAATTTCGTGGCACTCAGCGTGTTGTAGATGAAAATGTCGTTGAACAAACGTATGTTCGTGCCCCATTTCTTCAAGTCGTCAATCACGAACATGGGAAAGACATTGCTTGCATCCACGATCAGTGGCCTGTGAACTTCTACTCCTTTGATAACTTCGCGGGTCTTCAGGTTCCCAGGATTCAGGGTGAAAACCGTCACATCATTGCCCATGGAAACGAATTCACGCGTAATGTAGTCTGCATAAGTGCCTAGACCACCGACAAGCGCCGGTGGATACTCCCAAACAAAAAAGCCTATTCTCAAGCTAACACATCACAGAGAGTCATACGCACGAAGAAATTTGGTTTGGGTTAATGTCCTAGAAAAACCGCTTCTTCTTCTGCGGTTCTTCCTTTTCTTGCTTCCAGAACGGCTCTTCTTCAGGCGTCCCTGCTGGCGTCGGTGTAGGAGACATCGACGGCTCTTCTTTTGTTTGGTCAGGTTTGGGCTTCGGCGGCTCCGGCTTGGCTTCTTCTCTCTTCTCCGGCATGGGTGGCATGGGCTCTTTCTTCTTTGCTGGCTTCGGTTCGCTTTTCTTTTCGACAGGCTTCGGTTCCTTTTCTGGCTCCTTTTCCTCTTTTGGCGTTTCGGCTGGCTTCCAGTCGGTAGGCTTCCACGTGAAAATAGATTGGAGGTGGAGGCCTTTGTGGTCTCCGATCTTCAGGTATTCCCATTCGTACAGCTCGATGTGCAGGCCGTGGATATGTTGGACAGTGTGGCGAAGAGTCTCAGAGAAGTTGGGTGCCACCAAGATCAAACGTGGTTTCTCCTTGTCGTCAATCTTGTGTTTGCCATAGGTCATCTTCAAGAATGACTTGAACTTGTCAACGTAGTCCAAACTCTGTATTCCCTGCAGCAGGGCGTTGTCGTCCTCGTTAACGTTGACCTGAAGAATGACAAGCTGACCGTTCTCGTCGTGGCACAAGGCGCCAATGGTTGTCTTGTCGTTTATGGGAACCTGAGTGCAGATCACCGTCAGGTTTTTCTCGATCTGGTCGATCTCCTTAGTAATCATTTGCTCCAGTTCCTGCTTGCTCTCAACGCTGATTTTTTCAACTGACACGATTACTCACCATTATTGAGAAGAATGAAGCTGACATAGAGCATAAATAAATTATGAATTCAGCATCCGAATCCGACCTAAACACACTTACACCAGCACTTCGAGACATAGCAAACAAGAAATAGAATGACAGACTGATACACATCGAACAAGAGGACATCGGGTTGACCGACATCGTACTCGTTTTCGAGGTTCATCAGCCACATCGGATAAGGCGGGACTTTTTCTGGGAGAATCGAGTTTTCAAGCGTGCAAGAAAGCAGGACCTATTTGACTATTATCTGGATCGAAAACTGAACAAGGAGATATTTGAACGAACGTGCAAGAAATGCTATTTCCCCTCTAACAGGATACTGCTCGAACTTATTGACAAGCACAAGAAGGACAAGAAGCAGGTCAAGGTCTCGTTCAGCGTCTCAGGTGTATTCCTCGAACAATGCGAAATGTTCAGCAAAGACCTCTTGGAAACCTTCAAACAGCTTGCAGAAACAGGCTGCGCCGAATTCCTTACTCAAACGTACTACCATTCGCTAGCAAGCCTCTATCCTGAAAGAGACGAATTCATCGAAGAGACAAAAATGCACCAGCAGATAACAAGAGACCTCCTCGGCTACACATCGCACGTGTTCGAGAACACAGAACTACTCTACAACAACGCCATTGCCAAGACCGTCGAGAAACTCGGGTACAAAGGAATATTCACAGAAGGAGTCGAAAGAATACTGCACGGAAACTCGCCGAACTATCTCTACACGCCAAAAGGCTGCAAGAAGATCAAGATACTACTACGAAATTACAAGCTGACTGATGATATAGGTTTCAGGTTTTCAGCACGATGGTGGAGTGAGTGGCCACTGACAGCCGACAAATACGCGAACTGGCTGGCGGCCACGCCTGCGAACTGCGTCAACATTTTCCCAGACTATGAAACGTTTGGCGAACATCATTGGCCGGAGACTGGCATACATGACTTCCTGAGACATTTGCCCGAGGAGATCATCAGATGGTGGCACCTGCACATGTCCACGCCTTCCGAAGTCACCGACAAATACGCCTCCATCGGCGAGATTGACGTTCCTGAACTGGGCGGAACGGTTTCCTGGGCAGACTTGGAAAGAGATGCGAGCTGCTGGCTGGGAAACACGATGCAGTGGGCCTACTACACATCCTTGAGGAGACTTGAGCCACTTGTGAAGGAAACGAGAGACAAGGACTTTCTGAAGATGTGGCGACACTTTCAAACAAGCGACCATCTCTACTACATGTTCACGGCAGGCGGAGGCCCTGGCGAGGTTCATTCCTACTTCAGCCCCTTCGGGACGCCGATAGACGCCTTTGTGACCGCCCAAGCGGCGATCCTAGACTTCGAAAACAGGGTCAGGCTTGCTTCAGCAACGGCAAACGAAGCGTTCCTGTTCCACACCGAAATAGGTGAGAAGTACTACACGGGTGTGATGGCTTGGAGCCTGCAGGAGTTTGGAAGGGCCTTGGAGAAGGTGAGTTTGAAGGCAATCGAATTCCACAACAGCCGGGGCGACTTTGAGAAGTGGGCGGAGAAGTCTCTCCACGACGAATCCTTCACAGAGGAATTGAGGGAGATCAGACGCTCAAAGGTTGACGGAGACAAACTTAGAAAGATGCTTGCTGAGGCGGCGGAGAAGAGATTCGAGAAGTTGAAACAGCAAGCGCAAGTCTCAACCAGATATTTCTAGAGAAGCCGCACTTGTGTTTATAAGAAGACCGTTCAGAATATGTACACAGTATAGGGTGAATGCGTTGAGAGAGGAAATTCCGATCCCAGAAAAGATACTGCAGACGTTGCACAACTTGTGTGCAACCGCTCCAGATTTGGCCAGAAGAAGCGAGGAGCTTTCGCAGGTTTTGCAGATCGCCTTGAATGACGTAGAGAAGGTTCTGGACAACTACAAGGCCGAGGGTTTCGTGGACAGCTTTGTCGACAACGAAGGCAAAAAACGCTACTATGTTACCGGAAGTGGCATCATTAAGGTGTGCGCACTATTCACGTAGTGAAGAACTGATGCGGATCATAATCTTCTCGTGGGAATTCCCACCAAGGGTGGTTGGCCAGCTTGCTGAGTACGTGAGAGAGCTTGCAGTACGCCTCGTAGAAAGCAACGTTGAAACTCACGTGGTGACTTATCATGACTACTTGACGGGGCAGTTTGCGGATGTGGACGGCGTCAGAACCCACAGGGTCTCAAACCCTGTTCGCACCCACATAGGAGTATTGACATGGGTTCTCACATTGAACCAAGAAATCGAGAGAGCGGCAGCCAACATCTACTACGACTCTGGCAAGCAAGTGAGCGTAATAGACGCATATGACTGGCATTTCATACCTGCGGCAGTTACTTTGAAGAGAGCGCTCAATATACCGTTCATCTATTCGGTGGAAAGCCTAGAGGAGCATCGTGCCCACGGTGCGAGTTCTCCGTTCAACATGACAATCAAGAGCATCGAGTGGCTAGGCATGTACGAGGCTGAGAAGCTCCTCGTCAAATCGGACTGGATGCGAGACGAAGTCTCCAGAGTGTACAAGGTTCCGGTGGATAAGGTGAAGGTGATCTCGCCGAGGTCCGCACAATGGATCAAGAGCGTTATGGAAATCTATGATGACGCAGCAGGAGGCGCGATTCCCACATGAGCCCAGAACTGAGTGTGATGATGCTTACATGGGAGTTTCCGCCTAGAATCATTGGTGGAATCTCCCCACACGTTTACTACTTGTCGAGAGGTTTGGTCAAGAACGGCGTGAAGGTTTATGTAGTTACGTGTGATTTTCCAGGCGCGCCTACGCATGAAGTTGTTGACGGTGTAGAGGTTTTCCGGACAGACTCCTACAAGAACCCTTCTCCGGACTTTGCGACCTGGGTCTACTTGATGAATATGAACATGCAGAAGGAAGCAGCGACCATCGTTAGAGACTTAGGAGGAAGAGTTGATGTTTTTCACGCTCATGACTGGCTCGCGGCAACAGCTGGAATCGGGCTTAAGCACGTTTTCAGGAAGCCGTTCTTTGCCACGATGCACTCCACCGAAATCGGCCGCAGGAATGGAATCCACTTTGACTATGAAAGGATGATTCATGAAACCGAAGCATGGTTAACGTACGAGGCGTGGAAAGTAATATGCTGCAGCGAATACATGGTCTCGCACGTTCGTTGGGCCTTTGGGCTTCCTGAGGACAAGCTTGTAATGGTGCCAAACGGCGTGAACGCTGAGGTTTATGCAAAGAACGGCAAAGGTGACCTGAGCCAGTTCAGAAAAAGGTTCGCGTTGCCAGAGGAGAAGATCGTGCTCTTCGTTGGAAGACTAGTATATGAGAAGGGGATTCACGTGCTCGTCAATGCCTTTCCCAAGGTCTTGGAGAAGGCTAACGCGAAGCTCGTGATCGTAGGCAATGGCTACATGAAAGAACAACTCTCGTTCCTTGCCAACAACAGAGGGTTATCGCACAAGGTGATGTTCACCGGGTTCGTGGATGACGAAACGCTGAGAAAACTGCAAATGTGCGCCAATGTTTCTGTTGTGCCTTCCCTTTTCGAGCCCTTTGGCATAGTGGCTCTTGAAGCCATGGCAGCAAGAAGCCCCGTCGTCGTTTCAGACACTGGAGGCTTGTCGGAGATCGTTGAACATGACGAGAGCGGGGTCAAGGTCTTTGTGAATGATCCAGACTCATTGGCATGGGGCATAGCGAAGATACTGACTGATGACGACTATGCCAACAGGGTTAGGACCAACGCTTACAGGAGGATTCAGGAGAAGTACAATTGGGATAAGATAGCCCAGCAGACGAAAGGGATCTACGAAAACGTGTTGAGCGAGTATTCGAGAAGCTTCTGGGCTCAGGTCAGCAAATGAGTGCCCGAATGTTACGGGTATTCTAGTTTGATGGCGTTGTTTTCGCATGCGTCTGCGCATTTCATGCAGTAGATGCATTCTTCGTGGCTGAACTTCTCCCACGGCAGATCCAAGATGGGCACGCGCATTGGGCAAGCTTCAACGCAGTCTCGGCATCCGCCTTTCTCACATTTGAAGGGCTCTCTTCGCAACCCGATGAAGCTGAACTTGTTCATGATTGCCATGATAGCTCCGTGAGGGCAGATGTACCTGCACCATCCTCGCGGAATGTAGGCCGCGAAGACTAGGACGCCAATCAGCAGGGCTAACTGAACCCAGAAAAGCGGAGGCGAGTTCGTGATTACGGACAAAGCATCCTGCAAAGGTTTTGTCGTCATGTCTTGAGCCATCCTAGGCAATGTGGCAAATAGCGTTTCGCCTGGACTCAGAGCGGTAAATGGTGCGTCTGTGAAGATGCCGAGGGCTCGTTTGTAGCTGTCAGCGCTTGCCGTTAGCTTTGAGGCTGCGAAAGTCAGGCTTATGAGCAATGCTGCGGCGAGGATGCCATATTTCAGGTAGAGCGTGCTTTTGTGAGTTCTAGGCGCGAATTCTGTCTTCTTGCGTTTGATGAATCCGATCAGATCTTGAACGAAGCCGAATGGACAAATCCAACCGCACAATGATTTTCCGATCAGCACACCTGTAACCAGGAATGATGCAAGGGCCAGCCAAGGAAAGGCGAAGTAGATGCCTTCCTTCCAATCGCTGAGAGCTAGTTGAATCGCCGTGAAGGCGTCTCCAGTCGTATTTTGCTGTAGTCCCCAAGTCCACAGCACAGGAAGCAATAGCGGCAGAGTACCTACGTTGAAGATTATGACACTTAGAAATATGAATGATAGCAGCTGGACTACTCGCCTAGCCGTTTTGAATTTGAGTAGCCTATGCTTTGTTTCACTTCTCAATTTCGAGCCTCTTCCATGCTTAATGGCGGTCCAGGTTATTTATTTTCCTATGACTTTGACGCCTTCTGCCAAAATCCAGGGGGCGACCAGCTGGCCGAGCTGCCTCTCGTTGTTGGCCAACGCAGTAACGCTGGCCAGTAATTGGAAGATGCTCCCAACAACCATGACGCCCCGCGTTGCATGAGTTAGTTCCCCTTTGTCTATCCTCCAAGCAGGAGTGGCCACGACGGAGAAGTCCCCGCTGGCAGGATTGCTACTGTGTGCGCCCTGCAAATAGTACACTATCAAGCCGTCATCAACGTCGCCGACGAGTTCTTCAGGTGACCTGCTTCCAGACATGACGTGAAAGTTTGTTGCTTCCACATTTGGCGTAGACAGATATCCAGCTCTAGCGGCGTTACCTGTGCTTTCTTTTCCTTCCTTTCTGGCGCTGTAGTTGTCGTAGATGAAGCTGCGGAGGACGCCCTTTTCTATGATTGACGTTTTCTGCTGGGGAACCCCTTCGCCGTCAAACCTGTGTGTGCGCAGGCCGCCGTCAAGCAGGCCATTGTCGCAGATTGTCACGAGTTCAGATGCGACTTCGCTGCCTATCTTTCCTTTGAAGACTGACTGCCCTCTCTGCACATAGTCAGCCTTGACCGCGTTGATCAGCGTGTAGTACAGAAGATCCTGCATCGCAAACTGGGTGAATATCACTTGCGTGGTCTTCGTCTCCATCTTCTCAGGTTTCATTGCGGATACGGCGAGCCTTGCAGCTTCCTTACCGACCCATACCGGATCGATGTCGTAGCTTCTTTCAGCGTTGAATTCGAAGCATACAGGCGTGACTTCGCTTTTATCACGCGCCACAGTGGCCATGCTGCATTCAACGAACGTTCCCTGATCAAAGCTTGCGATGCCGTTTGAGTTAGCAACAGCCACTGACAAGTATGAAGCGCCCGTTTCTCCCTGGATTGGAAGCACCCGTTTGTCCATCGTTTCAGCGGCATCCAACATTGAGGAGGCTATGGTCACCAGGTCCTCGGAGCGAAGCTCCACGATCTTGCGGTCGTAGGTGTTCTTCACTGGGCTGCAAGGCTTCTTGCTTGGGAGGCCGTTCCAGTCCAAGTCCGGCTTGCTTGCCTCTGCTGAACTCAATGCTCTTCGGGTGGCTTCGTCAATCGTGTCTCTCTTCTCCAGTATGTTGGTGTATGAAAAGCCTGTTGCTTTGTTTGCTATAACTCTGATTCCTATTCCTCGGTCGATTATTCTTGAACTCCGGGCGATTTGCCCTCGTTCGATGCCGATGCTTGTGGCCAGGCCTTGATAGACGTAAGCCTCAGCTTCGTGGGCACCGCTTTTCAGTGCCGTCTTGATTGCATCATCAGCTATGCTCTGCAATTCCTCTTGTCTAAGCACTGCCACCAACTAGAACCTCCTTGACGCGAGTGTGAGGGCCACCATCACACACGAAGGCTTCCTGGCCTTTCCCACATCTTCCTGGCGAGAGCTCAAAGTCCTTTCCGACAGCGTCCACCTTGAATAGGGTTTCAAGCGTGTTACCGCTTATGGATGCATCGCGGACAGAGTCGCCTATTTCGCCCTTGACTATTTCGTAGGCTTCTTGGACGCCTACTTGGAACGTGCCGTCCAAGTTTGCTTGGCCACCTCTGAAGGCCTTAAGATAATAGCCAAACTTCACACCTTCAATCAGTTCCTCGAAGGAATGATCTTTCGGTTCCAAGAACGTGTTCCGCATGCGGATTATGGGATCAACTCGAAAGTCTTCTGCTCTCGCATTGCCTGTGGGCTCTGTGTTGAGTTTGCACGCAGTCTCGAGATTGTGCATAAGCCCTACGACCACACCGCCCTTCACGAGAGTGGTTTTCTGTGTCGGCACTCCCTCGTCATCGTACTTGAAGGAGCCGAAGGCTCCTTCTATTGTGCCATCATCATAGAGAGTGACGACGCTGGAGGCTACTTTCTTTCCAAGCTTACCCAGTAGGACCGAGCCAGACAAGGCTATGTCTGCTTCAGCCAAGTGACCAAAGGCCTCGTGGGCAAAGACGCCGACTATGTTTGGCCCGAGGATCACTGGAAATGGGCCGCCTTTAGGGGGCTTTGCCTTCAGTTGCTGAACTGCACGCTTTGCTGCTCTTTCGCCCACTATTTCGGGTGTTTCAACGTCAAATACCTCGTACCCAGAGGTTGATCCGATTTCCTCTCGGCTGGAAGTGAAAATGCCTTCTGCGAATGCGGTGGCCATTATCCTTGACCAAACGTAAAGCTTGTCCTGCTCGATGTACGAGCCTGTGTTGTTCAAGAAATAGCTCGTTCCAGTCAGGTCAAGATAGTCGATCGTGCAGCCTCTGACGTGATCATCGAAGGCCAAAATCGTGTCGTTCAAACGTAATACTGTCTTGATCTTGTCCTCCATTGATATCGATGCTGGGTCTGTCCGTGGCTTAAGTACGACCTTGTCTTCTACGGCCTTGGTCTGGGCGAGCTTGATGGGCATTCTGAGCCGAGAGCTTGCTGCCTTCGCCATCTTACAGGCGTCAGAAACCGCCTCAGTCAAGGTTTCGATGTCCAGCGCCCCAACAGATGCAAACCCCCATGATCCTTTCACAAGAACCCGCAATGCTACGCCGTTTTCGATGCCTTGCTTGGCAACTTCAACACGTCCCTCTTTCACTGTGAGCGCTGTCTTGAAAAGCCTTTGAATCCGAGCTTCGGCGTATTCGGCTTCGAATTTCTGAGCAGCAATATCCACTATTTTGGCCAAAACTTCTCTCAAACTCGTTCCTCTTCTGCTGGGCATGCCTTTGGAGAGGAAACATAATCAAAAGTGGTTTATTAAGTTGTTATGATCTGCCCGCGTGCGCTGAGGCATGGAGATGCCTTGCAGAGAATAGGCAGAAACATGGATGTGGATGTTGGATTGTGTTGCTGAGGAAGCTCATGCTTTTTGCATAAGCAACCTTATTTGACCGACAAAGTCGCATTCGTCTTGGTTTCTTTCGAGTTCAAGTCTACGGAGCAAGCCGCAGCTGGAGTATATGTCTTCGAGGATCTTCTGTTCAACCACATAGGCGCCTGATCGAAGGAATTCTTCCAGACCTTCTGCGAATACGTCGATTCTTTCAGCGATGTCGCCATGTTTGAGGGCGTGGTTCTGTTCGAGGTGCCTGTAAATAAGAAGAGTGGCTTCTTCTCCGAAAACTTGCTTCAACACGCGGTCGATGACGCGTGAGATTTTTTCGTCGTTTCGGTTTTGCGGTGTTAGGGTTTCCATTGGTGTCTCCAGCTCGCACAATATCGTGTCTATTACGACTTAATAAGGCTTCTCGTATACAAGTCATACACAAATACACAACAGAACCCAACAAACACCATCAACCAAAGAAATCCGTAAGGTCAAGCTGTTGTACTCGTTCAGGCACAGACTGCACGTCAGAACCCGCAATGGACACATCCAGCCGACCGTAGACGCCGTCATAGCCAGGAATCACCCTGACCTTACCCTCCCTGACCCTGATGATCATCTCAGCAACCTTTTCGTTCGAAACAGCCTGCAACGTCTCAAAGGGGGCGTCGATCAGTACGTTGTACTCGTTTGAGAACTTCTCGACTAATGCGTTGTAGGTGCTCCACACTCTCTGGGCGGAGGGCGAGTCTGTGCCAAGCACAGCGGCTATTATCTCGGAGAGCGGAAGCAGCCGTTTGAATCCTATTGGGTTTCCAGGCTTGAAGTCTGGTGGGCGATCAGCCAGCTCCTCAACCCGCTGTTCGACGCCTTTGGTGAGTTTTCTTCGGCAGACGGGGCAGATGTTGCCGAGTTTGGTCGCTTCCGACGCGGGGAGAGCCACATGGCAGTTTCGGTGGCCGGTCCAATGATATTTTCCATAAGCAGGGTCGGTCTCTATCGTAAACTTGAACTTCGTCGCGTCCTTGTTGCGTATCGCATCCACGACCTCGTGGTAGCTTGGCCGTTCGAGTTCGAAGGCGTTGGCTTCTCTTCCGATGCGCCATGGCCAATAGCTGTGGCTGTCGCTGTTGGATACTAGTGTGTACTTGTCAAGTTTGCTGAGGCGCCAGTTCATAGGCGGATCAGAAGACAGCCCGGTTTCTAGTGCGTGAATGTATTTCGTCATGTCCTGATAACATTCTTCAACGCTGTTGAAGCCGCTGAAGGCACCGAAGATGCTGAACCATGGCGTCCAAGCGTGAGCAGGGAAAACCATGTTCTCGTCTGAAACTCCTATCACCTCTTCAACGAGGCTGGCTGCATTCATGTTCAGTGTTGGTCTGCCATCTGAAGCAAGATCGCCGTACTTTGACAGCCTGTCATTGGTCTGAGTAGCTGTTTCTATGTTTGGCGTGAGAATGACGTGATGGACTTTCTTATGCTCGTTTTGGTGTTGAAATACCGTGCAGACTTCGGTGGTTATCATGAAGCTTACGGACGGTTCATGGTTTCCTGCGAGTTTGTACAGTGAGGCATCGGGCAGCGGTTCCAGAGTTCCCTTCAGTTCTTTGAGCCATAGGGGGTGCGTGAAGTCGCCTGTGCCAACCAGGTTTAGGCCTTTGATCCTTGAAAATCGTGCAATCTCCGTTGTACTCATTCTCTCGCTTGTGGCTCTGCTGTAGCGGCTGTGAATGTGAAGGTCAGCTATTACTCGCAAGCTCTCCAGTCCATCCCTGTAGTTGCTGTCTTTTGGTGCTCACTTAACTCTTTCCACGTTCGATGCCGAAGCCCGGTTTTCCAATGCAATTGATGCATTCTTCAGTCAATGTAGGATATCCCTCTAGTTTTCTGGATCGTCGCGTTTCTTGACCCCTAGTAGGGTGCCTAGAATTCCTGAACCCGCTCCCTCTGGGGATCTCGCGCGTGCCTATCTCCTTCCCTCTTTATACATTGTATAGATTCGACTGCCGCTGAGGCCTACCAGAGTCTCCACGTCTATTGAACTGCTTTTCAGTCAATAGACCGCAACCCCCCCCACCATTTCTCAAATGCTATTGACGCGTTTTTCAGTCAATACGAGATCTACTCCCTAGGTTTTTCTGAGGCTTGCCGTTCTATTCTTTGGCTTCTTTTCCGGCCATGTATTTTTCGAGGCGTGTTTCCCAGTCAACCTTGAACATGACCACGAAAACGACTGCAAGCAGGACGAGTGCTAGCGTCATGCCTATCAGCGCGGATATCCAGTCGCTGTCCACGCCGAAGATGCTGTTGATTGCCTGGATTGAAAGGCGACCGCTGTAGGCCACGATGAAGTTCATGGAGATTTTCCCGATCAAAGCGGGGGCGAATGCTTTGAGGACGCTGTAGCGCATGATGCCTAATGGGATGAATATCAAGTCGTCAGGCAATGGTGTGAGTGCGAAAATGAAAATCACTATTGTCCCATATCTGTTGAAGATCTTCACCAGAAGGTCCATCTTCTTCCTGTACCTGTCGCCTATGGCCTTACGACCGCCCAAACCAATGAGATACGCCGAGAACTCACCAACAGCTGATCCCAATCCAGCTGCCAGCGCAATCCAGATCGGATCGAAAACGTATATGCCTCCACTCTTGAAACCACCCAAAGTGAATATGACGACTGTGTACGGGATCGGAACGAATATGGACAAGGCACCTATTAGTGCGATGAGGAAAATGCCGAAGTATCCGTATTGTATTGCGAAGACCTGCATCCAGTTGACAATGTCTTGAAACTGCAATTGGAAGGCTTTCTCCAACCTCGATGTAGAGTTGTGTGCTTAAAGGGGTTGCCATGGGAAAGCACCATGCTTAAATCGCACCAGAAGATAAAAGGGAACTCTACAACGTTTTGAGGATCTCAGAGTTGAAGAGAAAAAAAGAGCCAATCTGGATAGCCAGAGAATTCACAAAGTGTAGCGGATGCCGCAAGTGCGAAATCGCATGTTCACTTGCCCATGAAAAGCGCATATGGCCAGAAGCCTCGAGAGTGAGAGTCTTCATGCTGGTGCCAGGCGCGGAGTTCCCGCATCTTTGTGCACAATGTGAGGACTACCCGTGCGTGAAGGCATGTCCGACTAGCGCCCTATCAGTTAGCGAGTACACGGGTGCTGTTCTTGTCAATAACAAGGCTTGCACTGCATGTGGAAAATGCATCACTGCCTGTCCTGGCAGAATCCCGCACATGCATCCTCTTGAGAAACGTATATTGATTTGCGATCTGTGTGGTGGCGACCCACAGTGCGTCAGGGTCTGCAGGGAGGGAGGATGGAACGTTTTCAAGAAGATCACCCGTAGGGAGCAGACCTATAGCCTTTATGCGCGGAAGCCTGAGGAGGTCACGCGGGATTTGTGTGCCAAGTTCTACGGCGAGAAAGGGGAGGAGTTCGTGTGATCAAGGGCTACGCAGGCAAGTTTCTGGAAGTCAACCTGTCAACCGGCAAGATCAAAAACGTAAGGTTTGACGACGAGGTGCTGCGGGACTACATGGGCGGCAGAGGTCTTGCCGCAAAGATACTGTGGGATAGACTCGGCCGCAAATGGGAAGAAGTAGAGCCATTAGGCCCTGAAAATGTGCTTCTGTTCCTCACAGGCCCGCTTACAGGGTACTACCCCGGAGGCAGAATATGCGTTTCAGGCAAATCACCGCAAAGCAACGGCGTCGTAGGCTCAACCGTGGGCGGCGAGTTCGGCGTCGAGCTGAGATGCGCTGGCTACGATGGCATAATCGTGACTGGCCAATCAGAGAAGCCTGTCTACCTGTTCATTAAAGACGCCGACGTCGAGATTCGCGATGCCAGCAAGGTGTGGGGCAAGGATGCCAAGCAGACGATGACGCTGCTGACTCGCGAGTGCAGGGAGCTTCTGAGGAAGCGTCATCCGTTGTTCGGCGAGTGGAGGGAGCCTGCCATGCTGTACATTGGGCCTGCGGGAGAGAACTTGGTGCGGACGGCTGTCGTGGCTGCGAAGTGGGCGCACGCCGCAGGCTACGGCGGCTATGGCGCAGTTATGGGTTCTAAGAGGCTAAAAGCGATTGCTGCGAAGGGCACTGGGCCGCTACCTGAGGTGGCGAACATGAAGAAGGTTGAAAGGCTGATTCAGGAACTGTGCGATGGCGTTTATGCGAACGAGTTGTGGCGCCGCTGGGGCACGGGTTCGGGCGGTTATGAGACGGGTGCGAAGACGAGTTCGGAGCCTGTGCGGAACTGGCAGGACGAGTGGCACGACGAGAAGAGCTTTGGCGTGGATAAGTTTGAGAACAGAGTCTGGGTTAAGCAGTGTTGGAGTGACTTCGGCTGCCCCACTAACTGCCTCAAGCTTTCAGTGGTCAGAACAGGCAAGTTCAAAGGAGCCATAACTGACAACCCCGACTACGAACTGCAGGCCTATCTGGGTCCGAATTTGGGAATATTCACGCCTGAAGGCAACGTTTACATGGCCTCGGTCATCGCCGACCTAGGCCTGTGCGGCATACAAACTGGACACGTGCCTGGGTTTGCGGCTGACCTGTATCAGAGGAAGATCCTGACCCAGGATGATTTG
>CAYHAK010000013.1:0-31569 GCA_964354625.1 uncultured Candidatus Bathyarchaeia archaeon | reverse complement strand
CCAGAGTTCTACGATACAGTTCGGACGTTGGATCAGACCGTGGATGTGGACTATTACTTGCCGGGTTGTCCACCTCCGGTCAAGCTGATAGCCAACGCCGTAGACGCCATAGCCAAGAATCAACTGCCGCCGAAGGGCTCGGTGCTTGCGCCACTGAGATCGGTGTGCGACGAGTGCCCACGGAAGAAGGAGAACAAGAAGATCTCCAAGATCTATCGTGTTCATGAGAAGGCTCCCGAGCCTGAGAGGTGCCTGCTGGAACAAGGAATAATCTGCATGGGACCGGCTACTCGCAGTGGTTGCAGCGCTCAGTGCCTGACCGTTGATATGCCTTGCACGGGTTGTGGTGGGCCTTGTCCGAATTCTCCTGAGCAGGGTGCCGCTATGATGAGCGCTTTGGCCTCTATACTGGGGTTGGAGGAGGAGAAAGAGAAGTACTCGGATGAGGAGGTTGAGGCGTTGATGGGTCAGATCATTGATCCGATAGGCACGTTTTACATGTACTCGCTTCCATCATCGATCCTGAGAAGAAAGGTGATCAAGGAATGAAAGAAATACTAATAGACCCGATAACTAGGCTGGAAGGCCACGGAAACATCTCGATATTTCTGAACGACAAGGGTGAAGTGGAAAACGCCTACCTGAAAGTCCCCGAACTGAGAGGCTTCGAACAGTTCTGCGTGGGCAGAAGAGCCGAACTCATGCCCATACTGACGACGCGCATCTGCGGAGTTTGCCCAGTAGCACACCACTTCGCGGCCACGAAGGCCCTAGACGCAGCGTTCAATGTTGAGCCCCCGTCCGCTGCAAAGAAGCTCAGGGAACTCATGTACGTTGCCTACTTTATCTATGATCATACTCTGCACTTCTACTATCTCGGCGGGCCCGACTTCGTAGTTGGCCCCGATGCTCCACCTGAGAAGCGGAACATTCTAGGCGTCATCGAGAAGGTAGGGATAGAGGTTGGCAAGGAAGTCATCAAGCACCGAGCCTTCGGACAGAAGATGACGGAGATCATCGGCGGCAAAGCCACCCACCCAGTGTGCGGCCTGCCAGGAGGCATCTCGAAACCGCTGAGCGAGGAAAACAGGGCAGAGATCCAGAGAATGTCCGAGTCGTGTCTTAAGTTTGCGCAGTTTACGCTGAAGCTTTTCCATGACATCGTGCTGGGCAACCCCAAGTACGTGGACATGATCAAGAGTGAGGCCTACACGATGAAGACGTATTACATGGGCTTGGTGGACGAGCACAACAAGGTCAACTTCTACGACGGCAAAGTACGCGTCGTAGACCAGAAGGCAAACGAGTTTCTCAAGTTCGAGCCCAGAGACTATTTGACGCACGTGGGCGAGCATGTGGAGCCGTGGAGCTATGCGAAAATGCCTTTCTTGAAGAAGATTGGGTGGAAGGGTTTTGTTGACGGTGCGGACAGCGGCATCTACCGGGTTGGTCCGCTGGGCAGGTTGAATGCTTCGGATGGGATGGCCACGCCGTTGGCGCAGGTCGAGTACGAGGAGATGTACAAGACGCTGGGTGGCAAGCCAGTGCACAGCACATTGGCCTTCCACTGGGCAAGACTGATCGAGCTGATGTACGCCACCGAACGCGCAGTGGAACTGGCCAAAGACTCGGAGATCACGAGCACGAACGTGCGTGCGAAGCCAGGCGAGCCGGGTGAGGGCATAGGCATCGTCGAAGCCGCCAGAGGAACGCTGGTCCACCACTACACGCTGGATAAGGATGCGTTGATCAAAGACGTGAACATGATCGTGGCCACAACGAACAATTATCCAGCCATCTGCATGTCAGTGCGCGACGCCGCCAAAGGCCTCATTCACGAAGGCAAAGCCGACCAGGGCGTGCTCAACAAAGTCGAAATGGCCTTCAGAGCATACGACCCATGCTTCGGATGCGCTACACACTACGCCATAGGCCAGATGCCACTGACACTGAAGATATACGACAGCGACAAGAAGCTCGTCAGGACCGTACAACGATAAACTTTTTTTTCTCTTTGCACTTCTCTACTTCGTAGTGATTCCTATGTCCAGCCGCAAGCCTAGCGTTGAGAGGGCTTTGAGGGAGTGGTTTTCTGGTGCTGGGCGCGTGGTCATAGCGGGCATTGGGAATCCTATTCGTATGGATGATTTCGTGGGCGTTCAGATCGTTCAGGGGTTGCAGGGCAAGGTGTCAGGCCGTGTCATGCTCATCGAGTGCGAAACCGTGCCCGAAGGCTTCACACAGCAAATCGTAGACTTCCAACCCACACACGTACTGCTCATAGACGCCGCAATGTTAGAACGGAAACCGGGCGAGGCGAGGCTCTTAAGCCCGGAGAAGCTCACCACGTTTCCAGCCTACTCGACACACATACTGCCGCTGAGGCTGTTCTGTGAATATCTCACCCAAACCACAGAAGCTAGAATCGGCCTACTGCTTATACAGCCGAGGAAAACTGACTTCGGCGAAGGGTTGTCACAAGAAGTCGCTCAGGCGGCTAGAGCTGTTGTGAGTACGCTTGTTGAGATCGTTCCGCGCGAGGCCAGCACTTGATCTACGAAGGGCTTTTGATGTTCAGGGTTTCTGCGAGTTTCTTGAGGTCTCGGTGTGTCATCCATTCTGTTTTGAGGTATTCGAGTATTCGCTTTTCGCTGAGGCCTATTCTTCGTGCTTCTCGCACGGCAAAACGGTAGGCCTCAATCTCGGTGGGTCTCTCCGCGTAGCTGTAGTCGTGATCGAAGAGCTCCTTGCCCTCCAAGAACTGCTTCACATGCACCAGCTCATGAATCACGTCCAAGTAAATATCCACCCTGTCACCCTCATTCAAATACCGCGCACTCACAGCCAAATGACCATCGCGGTTGCTAACCCACATGTACCCTCCAATCCACATCAACTCAACCTTCAGGCTGCCAAGAATAGCTTCAGTTCGGTCGCCGAAAATTTCTCTGACTGCCTGCACTTTTTCAAAGCCTTTGAAGTATTCAATGAACGGGTGCATTGAACCTCCGGCTCGTCCTATACGGTCTAGGCCCAGAACGCTGGCCACGCGCAGTATCTTTGACTCCACAACCTCACGCCAGTCGGTAATGGCATGTGCCTCCTGCTCAGTCTGAACCTGCCTCGACAAGAGCTCATCTCAACCGCTATCTTCTCTTCTTCGCCTTCTTCGCAGGCGGGCGGCCGCACTTGATGTCCATGGCCTTGGCCAGCCGCTTCAGCTCAGCGTTGCTCATCCACTCGGTCTTCAGGTACGTGAGGATTCTCTCGTCGGTCAGCCCCAGCCTCTTGGCCTCCTCAACCGCGAAGCGATAAGCCTCAAGCTCTGTTGGCCTTTCCACGTAGCTGAATCTGTCGTCGAAAAGCTCCTTTCCCTCGATGAGCTTTTGTTTCACGTGAACCAGCTCGTGGATGATGTCCAAGTAGAGGTCAACGACGTCGCCTTCCCTCAGGTACACGGCGCTTACTAGCAGGTGACCGTCCTCGTTGCTCACACCCATGTACCCCCTCATCCCGGCAAACTCCACGCGAACGTTCCGCAGGACCTCGTCGGTCTTTTCGCCGAAAATCCGTCTCACGGCCTCAACGTTCTCAAAGCCTCTGAAGAAATCCGTAAAACGATAAGTAGTTATCTTGACATCGCGTGTTATTTTGACCTCTAGCCGCGACTCCATTACTGTTTTTTCTCCTCTTGTAGCGTACTCAAAAGGGCGAAGATTAGCAAAGTTTATGCTCCCGTATAAGGTTCTGTGTGTCCGCATGTTTCACGTAAGGATAATGACGGGAGAGGACCTTCTGTTTGCGGTTCAAATCACTGCCGAGCGCGGGTGGGAGCTGGCGGACGACGACTTCAAGTTCATGATGGAACTGGAACCCGAAGGTTGCCTCGTTCTACTGGATGGCTTGGAAAGGATAGGCCTCGCCACCAACGTGGCCTACGGGAAAATTGCTTGGTTCGGAAACCTCATCGTCAGCCAGAAACACCGAAACAGAGGCGCAGGGTCGCTGCTCGTCAGGCACTCAATCGAGTACCTGACACGCCAAGAAGTTGAAACCGTAGGCCTGTACGCATACGTCGAAAGGATCCCATTCTATACGCGGCTGGGCTTCGCATATGATTCCGATTTCAGCGTCCTCACGGGAAAAGGCTTTTCAGCACGGCCTAAGCCTAATGTGAGACCTGCCAAAGGAACCGAGATAAGCAAGATCATCAACCATGATCGCGCCTGCTTCGGCGCTTCGCGCAGAAAACTTTTGGAACCCATCATGCTCGACCCTGACAACCTCTGCTACGTGGCCTACGAAAAAGACAAAATGATAGGCCACGCCCTGGCCAAAGTATACCGCGGAGTAGCCGAACTGGGACCGCTGGCCTGCCGCAGCGGACGCGGCGACATTGCCGCAGATCTCCTTGAAGCCATTCTCAGCAGACTCAAAGGCGTCGAAGCCACCATGATAGCTCCAAGAAAAGAAACCGCAATCCTTAACATGCTGGCAAAGAATGGCTTCAACGAACGCTTCCAGGTCGCAAGAATGTTTCACGGACGGCCAATCGCAGATCGCTGTGTCTGCATGCCTGAGTCTCTGGAAAGAGGATGAGAATCATGTCGAACCCTGATTTGGCGAGAATAATCGTGGAAGATTTCCTCAAAAGCTCGTGGCCATGTATCGAGGCGCTGGTCAAGGAGCTGGCCACGTTCAAAGAGGACAAAACAAGAAAGGTCCCCATGTTCCATTTTGAGAAGGGCCAAAGAAGCGGCGTCACGTTTGACGGCGGCCACTTCTTCCTGCGAGCCTCGATCGAATACTCAAATCCTCAGCTGACGGTTGAAGAGGTTCAGGGCATAATAGCCGCCCGACTGCTTGAGGTGTGCGGCAACTACTTCCACCAGCTGGGCCTGCATGAGGCTACTGCGAGAGACGTGAACGAAATATGCGCCATCGTAAAGAAGCCTCCGCGTGGGCTGATCGTTTCTTTCCTTCTCAACACGGACGACATCGAGGCAGACAGGTACTCGATGAATCCGCTGAAAGAGTCGATCGTCACAAGCGGGCAAAGCGCCTTCCCCTGTGCCACCGTCAAGACCGAGAGACTGCAAATAGACGAGAAATTCGTGCAGAAGTACGAAGGATCACTGTTCTGCAGAAGCGAGGTCGAACGCGTGGCCCGCCACCTCAGAGCATGCAACAACAGCTACATGGACATGGTGGACGCCGTCAAATACGAGCATCTGGAAAGCCTCTCAGAATCATTCGGCATCGCCCTCGGCATTCCCTCCGTGCGACTGCCACTGTCACAATTGGAAAAAGAGACTACCGAGGGCCTGCTTCACCACATCATACGAGAAACCCACAGAGACTACGAATCAATCGAACGCATCTACAACTGCATGGGCAGAAGCATGAAAAACCTGACGACACTCTTGACGATTCCACACTCGCCGAAAGGCTACGCCTCCAAACGTGGGGCCAGAGGAAGAATCTATTTCGATGGCACGAAACTGAAAAGCGTTAAGGTGGACTACAAAACGACTCAGCTATATCCTAACGCTATTGATCCAGACGACGTAAGCGTTGCACAGGCTGAAGACACCTTCATTGTCGAGGCAACGAAGCTGACGAACTACAGTTACAGGGAAACGCCTTCTTCACCGCAGTTTTCCCTATACTCGCTGGTTTCACCTGAGGACGCTGTCCTGTGGCACGGCATCGGCGCCTTCGGCGCCTCGGAACTGCTGAAAAGCTACACCACAACTCGACTCGCCTGCCAAACAGACTCGCTCATCAAAGACCTGAAGGAAAAATACGGCGTCACGCCCAAACCGCCCCTGCAATTCAACCTCATGCCCAAACACATGTGGTTCCACCCGACACATCGCAACATAGACGCCAGCATAGGCTGCATACAAGACCTGAAATTCCTGGCAAACTTGGGCATGAAGATGGAGCACCTCCCAAGTGACCAGTTCGTCCGCAAACCCAAACAGGCCGCGGAGGGCTGAAACGCATGTTCTTCAGACAGATCAAGCATCTTGGCGACAACTTCTCATACATCATAGCAGACGAGGCCTCCAAGAAGGCAGCCATCGTAGACCCGAGCTTCAACGCAGACACCATAGTCAGAGCCTGCAACGACCAAGGACTGAACGTGGAATACGTCATCGACACGCATGGCCACGGAGACCACACGGCAGGCAACGAAGCCGTCAAATCATGTTTCAACGCAAAAATCGTGGCGCACAAACTGTCACCGATCAAAAAAGACCTCAGCGTAGCCGACGGAGACACCATCAGAATAGATAGTCTGGCGGTCAAGGTGATCCACACGCCAGGCCACACCCAAGACAGCATCTGCCTGCTCGTGGACGGCAAACTGCTCACGGGCGACACGCTATTCGTGGGAGAGTGCGGTAGAACCGACATGCCCGGCGGAAACCCAGAAGACATGTACGACAGCCTCCTCGACAAGCTGGCCAGACTGGATGATAACATCGAAGTCTTCCCCGGTCATGACTACGGCTCAGCTCCGCACTCTACAATCGGAAGAGAAAAGAAAACAAACTACACGCTTCAGAAGCGGACTCTCGAAGAGTTTCTCGAGTTTATGAGCCAGCCCTAAGTGTGGCTCAGGCCCGACTGCTTTTCCGCTGCACATGCCTTCTTCTGTCCGCCGGACACAGAAAGGCTTTTCTTGAATAGCTGGAGAAGTGGATTTGTGTGTGAGCCGATTTGGAGCGGAAGGATCTTCTCGAGCAACCTGTGAAGCACATTCGAGTTAATGGCAAGCTCAGCGTGGACGAGCTCGTTCAGCAGTTCGGGAACTCGGGCTCATTCGGTGCGGGACGGCTTTCGACGGCCTGCGACATTTACGAGAAGATGGTGAGAGACGAGAAGTGCACCATTTTTCTGGCCTTGGCCGGGGCAGTCGTGCCCGCAGGCATGCGTTCGCTGGTTGCAGATCTGATCCGCGAGGGCCTGATAAATGTGGTTGTGAGCACAGGCGCAAACATGGTTCACGACTCGATAGAGGCGCTGGGCGGTCACCACTACAAGGGCCACTGGCTCATGAACGACCACGTGCTGTACCAGCATCACATTTATCGCATATACGATGTCCTCGTGCCCGAGGAAGACTTCATCAAACTAGACCTCAGGCTCGCAAGCATGTATGACGAGATCGCAGACGAATACCAGGGCAGAACCCTGTCCTCAAGCATGTTCGCGTGGGAGCTCGGCAAAAGGCTGAATGATCCGAATTCGATTTTGCGTGCGGCGTACGAGGCTAAGATGCCGGTTTTCCTGCCTGCCGTGCGGGACTCGGAATTCGGTTACATCTACCATCTTCATGCCTCACGAAGAAAATTCAAGAACAGTCTCGTAGTCGATGCCTTCAGAGACGTGCCTGAAATCATCGGCATATGCAGACGCTCACCGCGCAACGGCATGATCGTCATCGGTGGCGGCGTGCCCAGAAACACGATTCAGTCCGCGGCTTTGGCTACCAAATCAGGCCTAGACTACGCCGTGGTCATTACGATGGATCGCGCCGAAACAGGTGGGCTCTCCGGGTCAACGCTGGAGGAGACGGTAAGCTGGGGCAAAGTCAAACGCAACGCATCCTCGGTCATGGTGTTCGCCGACGCCATGATAGTCTTCCCCATTATGGCTGCTTCGGTCATCGAGAGGCTCGGCAAAGACCTCAAACGGAAAAAGCCTGCACAGCTGGCGAAGTACCCATGAACGAAAAGGGAAAAAGCGAACGGAAGTTCTGCGGGAACTGCGGAAGCCACAACGCCTACAACTATCCCTCGCAAGTGTTTTGCACAAACCGCTTCCTGAAAAACCTAGACCCAATTGTGGATACTCTTTGGCACTGCGAGAACTGGCATCTGAACTCTCAGGAATGCCACTGCATCGAGAATGCAGAAAAGATGAAAAAAAGGTAAGCGCAATCTGCGTTCAGGTCGCCTAAAGCGCTTCTTTCAGAAGCTCCAGCACGTCTTTGACGGCTATTTTGTGTTCGATGTCCAGCACTTTGACTGCGTCTTCAAGCGTTGTCACGCAGTAGGGGCAGGCCACGGCTATTGTGTCCACGCCCAGCTCTAGTGCTTCCTTGACACGGTTCACGCAGGGCCTCTTCTCAGACTCAGCCTCCTCAGTCCACACTCTCCCTGCTCCCCCGCCACAGCAGAAACTGCTCTGTCTTGTGCGCTTCATCTCAACAAGCTCCAAACCACTAATCGATTTCAGTATCTCTCTTGGTGCGTCGAATACGTCGTTACGTTTGCCTAGGAAGCACGGGTCATGATAGGCCACCATGCGCTTGACAGACTTCGAAGGCTTGATCTTGCCCTGCTTGATTGCGTCGGCTAGGAACTGCGTATAATGCTGCACGTTCAGCTTCGCATCGCTGTACGGCTTGTCATCCTTGAACGTGTTGTAACAGTGCGGCGAAAGCGTCACGATCTTGCCTGCGTTGAATTTCTTGAACATCTCTACATTGTGGCAGGCAAGCTCCTCGAAAAGGCCTTTCTCGCCCATTCTGAGCATGTGGTCCCCGCAACACCATTCTTCCGTGCCCAGCGTGGCGTAGTTAATGCCCATCTTGCTGAATATGCCAGCGATGATTCTGGCTGCCTCTTGGTTTCTCGCGTCGAACGTGTTGGAGCAGCAAGTGAATAACAGAACGTCTGCGGTTGTGGCCGACGGATAGGTCTTTACGTTCATGTCTTTGGCCCAGTCCATGCGTCTGCTCTGATGTGTGGACATTGGGTTGTGGTACTTGTAGACGCTTTCCAACACGTCCTTGACGGTTTTCGGTATGTTTCCTGTTTCCACCACGAGGCTGTGGTCGTCAACCAGTGCGTTCGCGCATTGCAGTTTCTTGGGACAGAACAGCGTGCACGAGTTACATTGTGTGCATAGCCATACGTTGTCTGCCATGGGCTTCAGTCTTTCGTTTTGGCCTTGGTCTCTTGAGTCTGAGACGAATCGGAAGCTGGCTGTTGAGGCTGAGGGGCCTAGGAATTTGTCGTCTATGCAGGCCGGACAGGCTGAGTTGCAGATGGAGCATTTGATGCACAGCGTCAGATCCCAGTACTTCTTGAGTTCTTCAGGCGACTGTTTGAATTCGTCTGGCTTCTTAAGTTCAGCTTCGGGCTTGATTAGGTAGGATTTGATCTTCTTGTAGGTGTTCCAGAACGGGTCAAGATCTACAATTAGGTCTTTGATGACGTTGAAGTTTGACAGTGGTTCGATTGTGAGCGTGTCGGCATTGAGGTCTAGCACCTGCGTGTAGCAGGCCAGCATGGGCTTGCCGTCAACGTTGATGGCGCAGCTTCCGCAGATGCCCATCCTGCACGAGTGTCTGAACGTCAGCGTTTCGTCGAGGTTGTCCTTGATGTAGAGGAGACAGTCGAGTAGTGTGGTTCCTTTGCGTATCGGCACCTTGTATGCTGACACGTAGTGCCTCTTGCTCTGCGGGTCGAATCGGTTTATCTTGAACTCGACGGTTTTCTCAACTTTGGTCGTCTGCATTTTCATCATCCTCCTAGTAGGTCCTCGCCACTGGCTGCCACTTCGTGATGGTGACCGGCATGTACTCCAGCATCGGTCCGTCCTTCGTCCAGTATGCCAGTGTGTGCTTCAGCCAGTTCTGGTCGTCCCGCTTCGGAAAATCAACTCTCGAATGTGCTCCACGTGACTCCTGCCGTGGGAGGGCGCTGACCACTGTGACCTCGGCGAGGTCAAGCATGAAATCGAGCTGCAACACGTTGAGGAATCCAGTGTTGAAGGGCTTGCCCTTGTCCTCGACCTTAACATTTTTGAATCGTTTTTTGAGTTCGCGTATCTCCTTGAGGGCTGCTTCTAGCCGGTCGCCTCGGCGGTAGATCCACGCCTTCTCGTACATTATGTGCTTCATTTCCTCCCTTATCACGGCGATTCTCTGGTCGCCGTTTCTGGCTGCCAACTCTGCGATTCTGCTTTCCTCAGCCGCCAGTTGTGCCTGCGGGATTTCGCGGAGGCTTGCGGCTGAGGCGTGTTTGGCGGCTTCTTCGCCTGAGACCGCGCCGAAAACGAGGCACTCTGCCGTCGAGTTCGTTCCCAGCCTGTTAGCGCCGTGGAGGCTCAGGCATGAGCATTCCCCTGAAGCGTAAAGCCCAGCGATGGGGGTCTCGGTTCTTATGTTGGCTTTGATGCCTCCCATGGAATAGTGCGCTGCAGGCCTGATCGGAATCGGCTCCTTGACGGGGTCGACGCCGCCCAGCTTGATGGCCACGTCTCTGATGAGTGGTAGGCGTAGGTTGATTTTTTCCTCGCCCAAGTGCCTGAGGTCTAGGGCGATGTATGGCCCGTAGGGCCCTGGCAGGCCTCTTCCTTCCAGAATCTCGGTCTGTTCGGCTCGTGATACCACGTCTCGTGGGGCTAACTCCATCTTTTCGGCCGCGTAGCGTTTCATGAAGCGCTCGCCGTCGGCGTTGACTAGGTATCCTCCTTCGCCGCGTGCGCCTTCGGTGATGAGTACGCCCGGGGGCACGAGACCTGTAGGGTGGAACTGCACAAACTCCATGTCTTCGAGTGCTGCTCCCGCCCGGTAGGCCATGGCCATTCCGTCGCCCGTCGTGGTGTGCGAGAAGGTTGTGAACTCGTAGATGCGTTCGTGGCCTCCACTTGCCATCACGATCGACTTTGCCTGAAAAGCGTGCGGCTTGCCCGTCTTCATCTCTATGGCTGTCAGGCCTGCTGCGTTGTTGTTCTCAACTATGAGGCTAGTGACGAACCACTCGTCGTAGAAGTGTATGTTGCCGTACGACATGGCTTTGCCGTATATGGCGTGCATCTCCAAGAAGCCTGTCATGTCGGCCGCGAAACAAGCCCTCGGAAAAGTGTGGCCGCCGAACGCACGCTGATCTATCTTGCCGTCGGCCTTGCGGCTCCACGGACAACCCCAATGCTCCATCAAGACAATCTCTTTCGGCGCCTGTGTCACGAAATATTCCACAACGTCTTGGTCGGCCAGAAAGTCGGCGCCCTTTACTGTGTCATAAGCATGCAGCTCAAACGAGTCCTTCTCGTTCATCACCGCTCCTGTTCCGCCCTGCGCACATACAGAGTGCGAACGCAATGGGTGGTGCTTTGAAAGCACTGCGATATCGAGTTTGCTGTTGACCTCGGCGGCGGCCACAGCGGCTCTCAGACCAGCCAAGCCTGCTCCAACGATAATTACATCATGAGTGTTCTTTTCCATCAGCTTTCACCATTTTTGAGAGAATAACCCTATCCCGCAATGTATGCTTTATAGTTTTTCCAGCCGTAAGGCTGAACGTAATATTCCCCTTTGCCATGGAAACAATTCTGGCGATGGTTTTTCTCGGGTTATCATAGCTTCGTTGCGTTGTGAAGCTGTCTTTTCCTTGAGTATGGTTTATATCTAACTCGTTTGATACTGCTGGTTTAGTGTGATTCGGTCTTGAGTAAGTCGGTTGAGAATTTGAAAGGCGCTTTTGCAGGGGAGTCACAGGCTAACAGGCGCTACATGGCTTTTGCGAGGAAAGCAGAAGAGGAGGGCTTCTCGCAGGTGGCGAAGCTTTTCAGGGCAGCTGCCGAGGCTGAAACGATTCATGCTTTGAATCACATAAGCATAATGGGCGAAGTCAAATCCACAGCCGAAAACCTAGGCACAGCGATCTCAGGCGAGACCTTCGAGTTCAAGACAATGTATCCCGAGCACTTGGCGACCGCCAAGAAAGAAGGGAACCAGCAGGCGACATGGAGCTTCAACGTGGCCAACAAGGTCGAGCAAATACACGCAAGTCTGTTCAAAGAGGCTGCGGAGACGCTGAAAAGCGGCAAACAGCCACCGAGCGTAGATTACTATGTCTGCGGCGTGTGCGGAAACACCGTCGAAGGCGAAGCGCCTGAAAGATGCCCGATCTGTGGGGCGCCGAAGGGTAAGTTCCTCAAAGTGACCTAAACGCGGCGTTTCTTCAATCACCGATCTTCGTTTGCACGTGAGATTCTTTCGCAATGGGCATGTTTACAAGGCTTTTATAGTTCGCAGTTACTCCTAGCCTCTTTGAGAGTATGTTCAACGCCGAGAGATTCGTCGAAGAAACCGTCAACAATCTGAGAGCCAAGGTTAAGGGGAGCGCTGTTATCGGGATTTCGGGTGGCGTTGATTCGACGACGGCGGCGATTCTGGCCCATAGAGCCATCGGTGAACGCCTGCATTGCGTGCTGGTTGACACGGGCTACATGCGAAAGAACGAGGTTGAGCAGAACGCGGCCATGTTGCGCATGCTAGGCCTGAACGTTCTCGTGGTTGACGCCCAAGAACGGTTCTACGCCAAACTCAAAGGCGTGATTGACCCTGAGAGCAAGAGGAAGATCATTGGCGAATTGTTCATTCGCGTTTTCGAGGAGGTCGCGCGTAAGGAGGGCGCGCACTATTTTGTGCAGGGCACTATTGCGCCTGACTGGATCGAGAGCGGCGGCGGGTTGAGGGATACGATCAAGTCGCATCACAACGTCGGAGGTCTGCCTGAGAAGATAGAGTTCGAAATTGTGGAGCCGCTGCGCGACCTGTATAAGGACGAAGTGCGCATCATAGGCCAGAAGCTTGGCCTGCCCCCTGAGGTTTACGAGCGGCAACCGTTTCCAGGCCCAGGGCTCGCGGTGCGAGTTCTGGGCGAGGTCACGCCTGAGAACACAAGAATCGTGCGTGAGGCCTGCGCGATCGTAGAGGAGGAAATTGAGAAGGGCGTCAGGGCGGGCAAGATGGCTCGGCCTTGGCAGTACTTCGCGGTGCTGTTGCCCGTCAAGACCGTGGGCGTTCACGGCGACGTGAGGGTCTACGGCCAAATAGTAGCGGTTCGTGCGGTTGAAAGCCTGGACGGTATGAGCGCAGCCTACTCAAAGATTCCGCAGACCGTGCTCGAACGTATCTCGGTCAGGATCACGAACACGTTGAAGGACGAGGTCAGCAGGGTGGTTTTCGACATCACGAACAAGCCTCCGGGGACCATCGAGTATGAATAGGCCCGTCAAGGTCTATGTGGTTGACAACGGCGGCCAGTGGACGCATCGCATCTGGCGCGTACTGTGTGAGCTGGACTGCGATAGCAAAATAATCCGCAACACCACGCCCGTTGGCGAAATAGACGCTGATGGGTTGGTTTTGAGTGGGGGGGCGCCTCGCGTGGCTTGGGAATCGCCGAAGCTGGGCAACTGCGCCGATTATTTCGACCGTTTTGAAGGCCCCATACTGGGTATTTGCGTGGGCATGCAGCTCATGGCCATCCATTACGGGGGCAAAGCCGGACCTGCCGAAATCCCGGAATACGGCCTTGCAAACGTGAAAATCACTGAACCGGACGACCTGTTCAACGGCCTCCCAAGCGAGTTCTTCGTCTGGGAATCACACAACGACGAAGTCAAGCAAGCACCAGGCTTCACGATACTCGCTACGTCGGAGAACTGCAAAATCCAAGCCCTAAAACACGGAAAAAAGCCTTTCTATGGCGTTCAATTCCATCCCGAAGTCAACAACACCCAAAACGGAGAACAAATCCTGAATAACTTCGTTAACGTCGTGGAGGCTGAGCGAGAGAAATGAAGTCATGAAAGGGGTTCCTACGCTTTTATCATGATTAGGAGCATTTTGAATTTGCCTGCGGCTTTGAGTGCGTGCGGATGATTGGCGGGCATTGTGATGATTTGGCCTTGTCTGACGCGGTGTGTTTTGCCTGATATGGTTATGTCGGCTTCGCCGTCGGTGATTTGGGCTAGTGCATCGTAGGGTGCGGTGTGCTCGCTGAGTCCTTGACCTTCGTCGAAGGCGAACGTGGTCACGGTTCCTGCCTTCTTGTCAATGAGCGTCCGGCTCACCACGGAGGCCTTCTGATACTCGATCAGGCTGTTCAAATCCGCAGCCTTCGTGAGCGCCTTCTCATCCTTCAGTTCCTTCTTTTTGTTCATAACAATAACTTCTTTGGGCAATCTATAGCTGGTTTGCTCTTTAAGGATTTTCCAGAAGCTTCTCGTTTTTCGGAGAAGACGCAGGGCTCGTTCGGCGTGGGGCATTCCATGGCGGGATGGTTCAGGCATCGCCTCTTCTTCTTGGTCATCCGTGGTCGCTCGCGTGTATTGGCCATGTTCATGGTCTGCCTCGTCCTATTTAAAACGTTTAAGGCGTGTTTTTGTTGTTTGTGCGTCATGATTCTGGTTTCATAACCGATTTATCCTCAGTGAGCGAATCTGGTTCGTTGAGGTTTACGTATGCGCAGGTCTAAGCTTGAGACATATGAGGCTATACTCGAAGCTCTAGTCAATGAGCCTCTTTCAGTCGAAAAAATCGCCTACGAAACGGACATGGATTGCACGGTCCTCGTGGAGCGCTTGGACTACTTGCTGCAGAACGGACTAGTCGAGTTGCGCCCAATAGGCGAGAAGGGTGGCTACGCGATCACCGAGCGGGGCGTCGCCGTGCTGAAGGCGCTCAACTTCCAGAAGTATCTGGCACGCATTGCGAACAAGCTGTCGCTGATTGACGAGGCGCTACAGGTCATTTCGAAGCACAATCCTGACCCGGAAGAGGACAGCGAAAGCTGAGCTGAATCCTTTTTTGCGTTTCGCGCGCGCATCTTCTGCCTTCTGTTTCCCAGCTGGTGCGCTCTAGAATTATGTTACATAACTCTTAAATCCCATCATCCCTTAGTAAGAGAACGCTATGTCACGGGGAGACTGGAAAGCTTGATCAACAGCTTCAAAGGCACCGTAGAAAGAATCAGAAGCTTGGAAACTGAACGCAAGAACCTCATACTTGAAATTGAGGAGCTCAGAAAGATGGCTGACTCCAAGGCCAAGGCTCTGGAAAGCGAAGTCAGCATGCTTCGAGAAGAAGTAAAATCGCTCAGAGTGCTTCTAACGGGCGACGTCGAGCCAGAGGTCAGCCTCGGCGCGAAGAAAAGGAAATAGCCGCACAACTGAAAAAGGGATTAACAGGCTCATTTGTCTTTTCTCTGTATGCCTGACTATTCGAGTCTCTTGATTACGTGGTAGCCATACTTCGTCTTAACCAAGCCTGAAGTCTGGCCTTTCTCAAGCGCGAAAGCGCCAACCTCAAACTCCTTGACCATTTTTCCCCTGCCGAAGGTGCCCAGGTCACCGCCCTTCTTTCCTGATGGGCAGAGCGATATTTCCATGGCGATGTTTGCGAACTTTTCACCCTTCTTAAGATGCTCCAGCACGGCCTTGGCTTCCTGCTCAGTCTTCACAAGAATATGCGCACAATGGACCTTGTCTGGCATGGACTAACCGTACCAGCTTATTATTTATAACGTTTCCTTTCACCTCAACCAAAGCGCGTGCGTTTTCCGACGCGTCTGGGAAACTCTTTTATAATGTGCTTGAGAAGGCTTTATCCGCTGTTTCCGAGGAGAGTTGAAGCTTGTTCATTGGCATGGATCATGTCGGCGTGGCCGTGAGGAGCCTCGATGAAGCTGTGAAGGTCTACCGCGACGTTTTGGGCTTCAAGCTTGAGGGCATTCACGTTCTGACTGAGCGCAAGGTCAAAGTGGCCTTCCTCTCGACGGGAGGCCAAACCAATGTCGAGCTACTCGAACCGCTCAATAGCGAAAGCACGATTGCCAAGTATATGGAAACCCACGGTGAAGGCATCCACCACTTCGCCATGAAAGTCAAGAGCATCGAAGCCACGCTGGCAGAGTACAAGAAGAAAGGCATGGTCTTGATTGACGAAACGCCCAAGGCAGGCGCAGAAGGCGCGAGAATCGCCTTTGTGCATCCGAAGAGCACACGGGGCGTCTTGCTGGAGCTTTGCGAAAGGCCATAGCGGTTGGGCGTGCGTGCCGACAGGGATCAGCGTGGACAAGCTTCAAGAAGGCCTCCGCACAAACCGGCTAGGCAAACGCATATTCTACATCCGCGAGGTCGACTCGACTAACGAGTGGGCCAAGAAACTGGCCAAGTTGGGCGCTGAGGAAGGAACGGTCGTCGTGGTAGAAATTCAGACGGCCGGCCACGGAAGGCTTGGCAGAGAATGGTTTTCGCCAGAAGGAGGATTGTGGTTCTCGGTCGTTCTCAGGCCCAAGATGCGCGCTTCGGAGGCGATTGGGCTTGTGTTTGCGGCTGGTCTGGCGGTAGCCGAGGTTCTGCGCGAAGCGTACGGTCTGCCAGTCGAGACTAAGTGGCCTAATGACGTGCTGGTGAATGGAAAGAAGATATGTGGGATACTCTGTGAGATGGACATGACAGGCGACGCAGCAGTCTTTGTCGTGGTCGGCGTTGGCGTTAATGTGAATGTTGACGTGGAGAAGGTTTTGCCACGGTCTCTGCAGGGCGGCGCGACTTCGGTTCAGGACGAGCTTGGGAAGACGGTTCGGCTTGAGGAACTGCTAAGGCTCGTGCTTGAAAGACTGGAGATTGTCTATGACCTGTACGTGAAGGAGGAGCTAGTGCCGGTGTTGGAAAAATGGAAGAAGCACGCTCGCTTCATTGGTCAAAGGGTGCGAGTTGCGAATGAAACTGAAAGGGTGTCTGGCTTGGCCTTTGACGTTGACTCTGAGGGCGCACTGGTTCTCAAGCTCGAAGATGGAACGCTCAGACGCTTTCTCGTTGGAGACGTGTCTATGGAGTAGAAGCAATAGAGGCCAAGCTTAAGTAGAGAAGAGGAACGATTCGGATTAAGCTTTAAGTGATGAGGTTTTCACATGCATTGGTATGAACGAAAGGAGACTGTTGACAATCGCTGCCTTGCTGGTTTTCCTCATTTGCCTGTCCTTTGGCGTGTACTACTACCTGCAGTTGCAGGACATGGTTAAGCCTTCATGGTTGGCTTTGGGTGCCTACGTAGAATACGCTCAGATCTTCCAATGGGACGAAAACAACGCTACTGAGTACATGACTTGGAACCTGACCAAGGTGAGCGATGCCTCAATTGACGTGCACTTATTCTCTCACGGAGTCAACGTGACGAGCGGCAACGTTGCCATAGAACCCGGAGAGGCTAACTGGACAGTGAGCGTTTATACTCGCGAAATAACCCATTCTTCAGATGCGAACTATGTTGGAAAGAAGTGTCCGTTCTGGATTCGTGAAAACGCGAAAGCAGGTTCCACCGTGGACATACTGTATGGCGTCAGCACGATCGGCGTGAGCGAGTCTATTAGCGTTCTTGGACTGCAGAGGGACTGCTGGGTTCTCGAATACAACTGGCCTACGTCGAGCATGAAACGCTGGTACGACAAGCCAACCGGCCTATGCCTTAAGATCCAAGTGACAATAAACCGGCAAGTCATCAGCATAGACACCACCGAAACCGCCGTACTGACCAACATAGGGCTTGGACCATGACTCCGCAGGGTCAGTTAGGAAAGCGCGCGCGAAATCTGCGGTTCCCGATGCAGACCTGCTCTCACTTGCCATATGTTCTAAATACTGGTTGAAGCAATATTCCCAAATCATACGAGGAGTCAAAATGGTTTCGGCGAGGGAGCCTTCTGTTGATGAGAAGATCAAGCGTCTTAAGGATTTGAGCGAGGAGGCAAAGCTTGGAGGCGGCAAGAAGCGTATTGATGATCAGCATGCGAAGGGCAAGTTGACTGCTCGTGAGCGTGTTGACCTTTTGCTTGATCAGGGCAGTTTCAATGAGCTTGATATGTTTGTGGTTCATCAGTGTAGCGAGTTTGGTATGGCTGACAAGAAGGTGGCTGGCGACGGTGTGGTTACTGGTTATGGCACTGTTGATGGTAGGCTTGTCTATGTTTTCTCGCAGGACTTTACCGTTTTCGGTGGTTCGTTGGGTGAGATGTTTGCGAAGAAGGTCTGTAAGCTTATGGATTTGGCCTTGAAGGCAGGCGCTCCTGTTATAGGTCTGAATGATAGTGGGGGTGCACGGATTCAGGAGGGTGTGGCCAGTCTCGGCGGCTATGGAGATATTTTCTTCCGCAACGTCATAAGCTCAGGCGTCGTGCCGCAGATCAGCGCGGTCATGGGGCCTTGCGCAGGTGGGGCTGTATATTCGCCGGCACTTACCGACTTTGTGGTCATGGTTGATAAGACGAGCCATATGTTCATCACTGGCCCAGACGTGGTTAAGGCCGTCCTAGGCCAAGAGGTCAGCTTCGAAGAGCTTGGCGGAGCTATGGTGCACAGCCAGACCAGCGGCGTGGCCCACTTCATAGTCAAAGACGAACAGCACTGCGTCGAACTCGTTAAGAGGCTGTTGAGCTATTTGCCGAGTAACTATCTCGAAGATCCGCCTGCGATTGAGGCCACTGACGACGCGAACCGAACCGACGAAGCCCTCGCTAAAATCATCCCTGACGACCCTGACAAGCCATACGACGTTAAGGAGATTATCTGTCGTGTAATGGACAACGGCGATTTCCTTGAGGTTCAGCCTCTGCACGCCATGAACATCGTCGTCGGCTTCGCACGCCTCAACGGCAAGACCGTAGGCGCAGTGGCCAATCAGCCGAAACACTGTGCGGGCGCGTTGGACATCAACAGTAGCATGAAAGCAGGCCGCTTCATACGCTTCTGCGACTGCTTCAACATCCCCATCGTCACGTTTGTGGATGTGCCCGGTTTCCTGCCTGGATTGGAACAGGAACATGGAGGCATAATCAAACACGGCTCTAAGCTGCTGTACGCATATTGCGAGGCCACTGTGCCCAAGGTCACCGTCATACTGCGCAAGGACTACGGTGGAGCCTACGACGTCATGGGCTCAAAACATTCAGGAGCCGACATCAACTACGCGTGGCCTACTGCAGAAATCGCGGTCATGGGACCCCACGGAGCCATAAACATCATATTCCGCAAGGAGATCGCCGAAGCCAAAAACCCAGAACAAAAGCATCAGGAACTCGTGGCCGAGTACCGGGAGAAGTTCGCCTCGCCTTACATCGCCGCGCAGAAAGGCTACATAGACGAAGTCATCGACCCGGCTCAGACAAGGCCGAAGCTGATCAGCGCACTCGAAAGCCTAACCACCAAACGCGAACCACGACCAGCAAGGAAGCATTCAAACGTGCCACTGTAGCTCAAAGCCATTCAGGCCGAGTTTTTGGACGCAGTGAAAGAGGCGCATTCGCTCGGCAAACCGCGAATCTGACCTTCAACATCGCGCGCCTAAGTGGAACATTCGTTGACAATCGATTTCTTGCACCTAAATTGATTAATACGGCTTCGATTAACGCTATCATCAAATGTCTCGCAGGTTTAACCTGTGCATGGAGATTCGTGTGCTTTGACGCGCAAACCTGTTAAGATTACTGATACGACGTTTCGGGACGCTCACCAGAGCCTCATGGCCACTAGGATGAGTACTGAGATGATGGTGAAGATTGCAGGGAAAGTTGACAGGGTAGGCTTCTTCTCGCTTGAGGCATGGGGAGGCGCCACTTTCGACGTGGCGATACGCTTCTTGAACGAGGATCCATGGGAACGAATACGCCAGCTCAAAAAACACGTGAAGAACACGTCGTTACAGATGCTGTTGCGAGGCCAGAACGTGGTCGGCTACCGCAACTACCCCGACGACGTGCTGATCAAATTCGTGGAGAAGGCCGCGGAAAACGGCATAGACATCTTCCGCATATTCGACGCACTTAATGACATTCGCAACATGGAGGTAGCCATAGAAGCCGTCAAGAAACAGGGCAAACACGCGCAGGGCACAATATGCTACACGATAAGTCCCGTGCACACGGTGGAGCGTTTCGTCGAGTTTGCTCAGGAGCTTGCGCATTTGGATTGTGATTCTATCTGTATTAAGGATATGGCGGGAATGCTTGCACCGGAACCTGCGTATGAGCTGATATCTGCGCTGAAGAAGGAGGTCGGTTTGCCCGTGCATCTGCACAGCCACAGCACAAGCGGCATGGTCATGATGACGTACTATCGTGCCTGCGAGGCAGGCGTAGACATACTCGACACTGCGTTTTCGCCGTTTGCGTGGGGGACCAGCCAGCCGCCAGTCGAATCTGTTGTGGCTGCGTTGAAGGGCACGGCCTACGACACAGGTTTGAACAGTGAACTGCTGAATGAGATTGCGCAATATTACCGTGAGCTGCGTGAGAAATTCTACGATCCGCTTAGGCTGATTGATCCGAAGGCTGAGCGTGTTGACGCCTCGATTATCGTGCATCAGATTCCAGGCGGAATGTTTTCGAATTTACTTTCGCAGTTGCGGGAGCAGAAGGCGGAGGGTCGTCTTACGGAGGTGCTTGAGGAGGTTCCGCGAGTGCGGAAGGAACTTGGCTACCCGCCACTTGTGACGCCTACCAGCCAGCTTGTAGGCATACAGGCCGTCATGAACGTCATCTCTGGCAAACGCTACGGCATGATTCCAAAGGAGATCAAGGACTACGTGAAAGGCCTCTACGGCAGGCCGCCAGCACCGATTGACCCGAAAATACGAAAGAAGATTGCAGGCGACGAACCGCCCATAACCGGGCGGCCGGCTGATATGCTGGAACCTGCGCTGGAAAAGATTCCGGACGACGTGAAGCCTTACATCGAGTCAGAAGAGGACAAAGTTACTTATGCGCTTTTTCCGCAGATTGCGGTCGAGTTTTTCAAGAGGCGCAAAGCCAAGCGCGAAGACCCGAAAGCAGGCATTTCGCCTGAACGGCTTGCGGAGCTGGAAGACGTGGCCACGCTGTCCGTGGCAGTAGCCACGTACCTTGCAGGCTCATACGGAGCCAAAGCACTAGCCATAACAGTGACGCGACCGAAGAACAGTTTATCCCCTTGGGTACTTGCAGGCCGACAGGCCAACATCGAACGAGGCGCTTAACATGCCCAACTACGAAGCCACAGTAGACGGCAAACCACGCAAAATCGAAATCATCAAAAAAGATGAAAAATCGTTCACGGCAAAGATAGACGGCAAACCACGAACCATCGAGCTTCCCTCCGACAAAATCAGCGAACAGGCAGTAACGATCAAAGTTGACGGCAAGGCCTTCAAAGTCGAACTACCCAAAATCGAACGCGAAAAACCCGTTTCAGTCAAGGTTGAAGAAGCCACATTCAAAATCGAGGTCAAAACATCCAGCCACAAACAAACCGTAACCAGCTTTGAACCAGCGTCAACCGCACCTACGAGGAGAGTGGGCACAGCCAGACAAGCCGCCGTGGAAGGCGCCATAACAGCGCCCATGACTGGAAAGATAGTGTCAGTCAAAGTCAAGAAGGGCGACCAAGTCAAAGCCAACCAGACACTCTGCGTAATCGAGGCCATGAAAATGGAAAACGAAATCACCGCACTGAAAGCGGGCACCGTTCAGGAAGTGAACGTGACTGAAGGCCAAGGCGTGAATGAAGGCGACATACTTTTCGTGATAGGCTAGAAGATGGAGGGCGGCTTGTACTCGCCGAAGATTTCGCGCAACGTGCCACAGATCTCGCCCAGCGTGGCGTACTCTTTCACCGCGTCCAGTATCAGAGGCATGAGGCTGACATCCTCCTGTTCCGCGGCTCTTCGCAGCTTGTCCAGGGCCTCGTTGACTTTGACTTGGTTTCGCTGTCTCTTGAGCTCGTCTAGCTGTTTGACCAGCTTCTTCTCGATCGCTGGGTCAACCTGATGCAGCTTCATGGGCACTTCCTCTTTAGTTTGGAAGTCGTTGACGCCTACGATGGTGCGTTTTTTTGCTTCGACTTCTTTCTGGTGGCGGTAGGCGTTTTCGGTGATCTCGCGCTGCATGAAACCCTTCTCTATTGCGGCCACAGCGCCGCCCATCTCGTCGATCTGCTCAATATACTTCTCCACGCGCTGTTCTATCTCGTTTGTGAGATACTCCACGTAATATGAACCTCCAAGCGGATCCACCGTGTCCGTTACGCCGCTTTCGTAGCCGATAAGCTGCTGAGTGCGCAGGGCAATTGTCACGGCTCGTTCGCTAGGCAACGCGTAGGCCTCGTCGAAGCTGTTCGTATGTAGCGACTGCGTTCCGCCCAGCACCGCCATGAGTGCTTGCAGGGCCACGCGGACGACGTTGTTGTAGGGCTGCTGGGCTGTGAGTGAGACGCCTGAAGTTTGGGTGTGGAAGCGTAGCATTTGGCTGGCGGGGTTTTTGGCGTGGAAGCGGCCTCGCATGATTCGAGCCCACAATCGGCGCGCGGCACGAAATTTAGCGATTTCCTCAAAGAAGTTGTTATGCGCGGCGAAGAAGAAGCTGAGGCGCCCTGCAAAGCGATCCAAGTCTAGTCTTCGGTCTGTTGCGGCCTGCACGTAGGCAATCGCATTAGCGAAAGTGAAGGCGACCTCCTGCACGGCAGTGCTGCCTGCCTCGCGGATGTGGTAGCCGCTGATGCTTATCGTATTCCAGCTCGGCATGTTCGCAGAGCAGTAGGCGAATATGTCGGTGATCATGCGCATGCTGGGCTTGGGCGGAAAAATGTACATGCCACGGGCCACGTATTCCTTGAGAACATCGTTTTGCACCGTGCCTCCGAGCTTCGCTATTTGGACACCCTGTTTTTGGCCTACGGCGGCGTACATGGCCAGCAACACGTTCGCGGGCGCATTAATCGTCATAGACGTGGTGACCTTGTCAAGCGGGATGCCGTCGAACAGGGTTTCCATGTCGCGTAACGACGAGGCGCTCACGCCTACTTTGCCCACCTCACCCAAGGCCATCAGGTGATCACAGTCGTAGCCTACCTGCGTCGGGAAATCGAAAGCCACACTCAGACCGGTCTGACCATGCTCAAGCAGATACTTGAAGCGGCCATTCGTCTGCTCCGCCGTGCCAAAGCCAGCGTACTGACGCATGGTCCACAATCTGCCACGATACATTGTAGAATAAACGCCGCGCGTGAAGGGATACTCACCTGAAAAGCCCGAATCGCGCGAATAGTCAGAAGCCTCCAAGTCGGCAGGCGTGTAAAGGCGATCTATAGGAATGCCCGAGCTAGTTCGAAACTCACTCTTCTCCGGCTGTTTATCGACTACCTTGGCAACGGTTTCCCTTTCCCACATCTCTTTTCTCTGCCGAAGATCGTCTTGGGTTTGCTTGTCAAAGGTCATAGCGGACACACTTGAACTAGACTGATTGAGAGGAATAAAAGAATTGTCAACCGGGCACACGGAGATAGACTGCTGTACCAAGAGGAACACCAGCGGCCATTGCTTACCTCAGCGCCTGACTATTTGCGCGCGCTAAGTTGTGGACCACAAATTCAGTTGCAGCATTGGTAATAGCGCGCGCTAAATAGATCTCAGCTAGTTGAGAAGAAATGGGAAAACGTGGTACAGTAAAAGGGTTAGTGCTTGCAAGTGTCTTCATGAATTGTTGTCTACGTCAGCGGGAATTGACAGTATTCGAATTGCTTGATGCTGATCAGATGTTGAGTTCTCACTATGGCCGCAGGCCACAGGTGCTTTCCAATACGCTTCGACGCTACTACAAATTGGGCTTGTTGTACCGAAGGAAAGACCTTGTGAGAGGGCATCCATATCGATACAACCTGACGAGAAAGGGCTTCATGCGTCTTAAATGGATGTCTCTGAATTCTGGGAGATATCTTTATCGTGGCAAAGATCTCTTGAAACCGCTTGGACCACCTATCCTGCATATATTGGAGAAGATGAGAAATGAGATGTCGCGCCAACAAAGCGTGCGCTGAAAATGTGAGGTGCCCAAACATTAGATTCTGGCATGTTATAGCGCGCGTTTGACGATGCTCTGTTGGCCTGTTTCGTACTGAAATGGATAATAGCTACTCAATGCAGGATTACTGTTGGAGCTTGACGTGTGATTTGAAGGTCAAGATTGAGTATGTCGGGCATGTCAAGAGCATAACAGGCAACAAGAAAGAAGAGGTCGAAGCAAGAGACGGCTCCAGTGTGGCTGGCCTGCTGAACGTGCTTGTCAAGCGGTATGGTGAGCCTTTCATGAAGGCCATCTACGAACCGAAAGGTACAGATGTGAAACCCAACTACATCGTGACCGTCAACGGCTACCTGCTCAACCAGCTTAAAGGCCTAGATACCGAACTCGAGAATGGGGACCACGTAGCTATATTGCCTGTAGTCAGTGGTGGTTAATATTCTTCTTTTTTATCTATGAGACCGTTTTTCCGTGCTTTGTGCATGGCGAATTTGAAGACGAGTGCGCCTACCATCATAGTGGCAGCAAACGTGACAAGCAGGTACAGCAGGTTCGTCTGAACGTCGAAGCCTGCTTGGTGAAGAATAGCATATCGAATTGTGCTGAGGAAGTAGGTTATAGGCAGCCCGTTTGAGATGGCCTGACCCCACGCGGGCAGTATCTCAGGCATGAACACGACTCCACCGAACAGGTACAGAATTCCTGAAACATACTCGGTAAGCATGAACTGAACCTTAGACGTCATAATGTTAATCGCGCACAGGATGAAGCCTATCGCCATAAAGCACACGATGCCCAACGCCAGCGCCAAACCCAGCAGCCCCCAGTCTATGCTCAGCCAGTTTATCGAGATCGGTATGCCCATGCCGTACTGGAAGATGGCTACGCCGAACGCGAGCGACAGCACCAGCGACACCGAAGCATTCATCACGCCGTTCAAGGCCCTGCCCACAATGTACCACGAAAGCGACCCAGGCGCAAGATAGATGTGCTTGAGCACCTCGTAGTGCGAACGGTCCTCGTGAATCAGCATCGTCATCGAGTTCACGATTTGGAACAGGTACTGGAAGAAGCTGTTGCCTATGAACATGTACGCGAACAGCTGCGGGTCAAGTCCGCCTACGACGCCGCCGCTACCGATCCAGTACATGAAGCCCACTATCAACAGGCCCGCGATTGGGCGGATCATGTAGTATATTGCGAACAGGAGCGGGTCAGCCCAGTTGGTTTCAACTTTCCAACCCAGCCAGACTGCCTGCTTGACCGTGCGCAAGATCGGGCCTACTGCCACCGCAACGTCAGCCTCCCTTCTTTCTTGCCCAAATTCTCCATATAGCTCAACGCAAACTTGGCCAAAGGCAAAAGCACAAGGATGAAGATTACTAGCGCTACGATGTTGGGCCAGATGTCTCCGATGCCTTGGCCTAGGATTACGACTTTGCGTATGCCGTCCAATCCGAATGTTAGTGGGATTATTGAGGCCAGAAGCTGAACCATCTGAGGTAGTTGGCTTGTTGGGAAGTAGGTGCCTGATAGAAACGTGACGGGTTCCTGTAGCAGGTTTGCCGTGTGCCACGCCTCGCGGCCGTAAAGCATGAAGAGCGAGGCAAACATCATTCCCAACGCGTAAAGCGCAATAATGGTCAGGAAGAACACCAGTAGCGCCGTAACAGGCTCGTGCATCACGATAGGCACCTGGAAAACCACAACTCCAAGTACAAGAACGGCGGCCGCTCTCAGCGTCGTGTTCACGATCCCGCCCAGGGCCATGCCCAGCAGAATCGCCATCCTCGAAATCGGCGCCACAAAGTAGACTTCCAGATTGCCTGTCTCCTTTTCCCAGTAGAACTGTGCGGACATGTTCCAGAGCACGTTTGACCAAAAGGCCAGCATGGTTCCCCCGATTATGACGAAACCTGCAAACTCCGGAGGCGCGTTCAGCATTTTGTACAGGTACACGTAGGCGCTGAGCGTCAACATGGGGATGAGCATTTCCGCGAGGACCCATTCGAGTTCGCGGTTGCTGCCCTTCACCCTGACCCAAAGCCTCGCGTAGGCCACGCGCAGACCCAAAAGCACGCGCTCAAGCATTAGCTTTTTCCTCGACTTCCGCAAAACCCTTGCCAACGAGCCTGACGTAGACGTCCTCTAGCGTGGGCTCGGCTTCGTTCGCAGACAGGATCTTCAGCTTCTGCTCGTTCAGCTTTGCCTCGATCTGCAAGACTACTTTGATGTCCTGAACCATCACCTTCAGGCTGGTTACACCTGTCTGGATGTTGCGCGTCTCTGAATAGCCTACCACGCCTGCCATTTTCTCGACGAAGCCGAAATCAGCCTCAACCGAGGCTACTTCAATCTTCGCGATCGGCGTCTCCTTCAGGTCGTCCTTCAGCTTTTGCGGCGTGTCACAGGCAAGAATGCGGCCATTGCTGATGATGGCCACGCGGTCACACATCTCATCAGCCTCCGCCATGTAATGCGTCGTCAACAGCACCGTGCCCTTGTGCTTGCGCTTCGCCCAATCCACCACATAGGTCCTCAAGCGCTTAGCTGTAAGCACATCCAAGCCCAGCGTGGGCTCGTCTAAGAACAGTATCTTCGGGTCGTTGAGCAGCCCCCTTGCAAGGCTCATGCGCTGCTTGTAGCCCGTGGACAGCTTCGACATACGCGTGTTCGCGTACTTCTCAAAATCCAAGTCCGCCTCAAGCTGCTTAATCTTCTCCTTAGCCACAGACGTCGTCAAACCATACAGCTGCGAGAAAAACCACAGGTTCTCGCTCACCGTGAGTATGCCATAACCAGGCGTCTCGCCGCCTGAAACGAGGCTAATGATCCTCCTGATCTTCTCAGACTCCTTGACCACGTTGAAACCACCCACGTAGGCCTCGCCGCCAGTAGGCAAAAGAAGCGTCGTCAAAATCTTGATCAGTGTCGTTTTGCCCGCCCCGTTGGGCCCAAGCAATCCAAAGATCTCGCCTTCCCTGATCGTGACCGAAACCCCATCCAGAGCCTTCACTATCTCGGCCTTCTTTCCGAACGTCCGAACAAGACTCCTAGTCTCAATGACGCTCTCCATCATTGGTCACGAACCACAACACAATGCAAAATTCCACAATTAAACATTTCCATACACAGGCGAACAAGCCCGCGCGGTCACAAAGCATTTAAACCTATGGAGTCTAGGTTTCAGACAAACAGGTGAATATTCTGAACCATGTCAACGCCCTGAAACATAAGGCTTTTGAGCAGAGGAGCTTCGACGGGTTCCTCGTCACAAACAGCAAAAACATGCTTTACCTTTCAAACACGGAAGGCGCCTCCTGCATACTCATACCGAAGAAGGGACAAAACACCATCTATGTCTACAGCGTAAACTACGAAGGCGTCAAGGCTGACGGGCAGGGCTTCAACATTGAACTCGTCAAACGCGGCGAAAACCTCATGGAAAAAGTGGCCAAACAGGCCAAAGCCTGCGGCGTCAAGAAGCTCGCCGTAGACGCCTTAGGCGTCGAAGGCTATCGCGAGTTGATGAAGAACCTGCGAGGCAACACGAGCCTCAAGATCAGAAACAACCTCGTATCAGACATCCGCAAGGTGAAGGACGAGCAGGAGCTTGAACTCATGCGCAAGGCCGGAGAACTCACAGCCATAGGCATGAAGGCTGCCCAGGAAACCATACGACTCGGCGTGAAGGAGATTGAGGTGGCCGCGGAAATTGAGTACGCCATGCGAAAGAAATGCTCGTGGGGCACTGCCTTCGAATCAAGCGTAGCCTCAGGAGTCCGCTCAGCCTTCCCGCACGGAGGCTGCACCGAACGCGAAATCCGCAACGGCGACCTTGTCGTCGTGGACATAGGCGCTGTGTACCAGCGCTACTGCTCGGACATGACGCGAACCTTCGTCGCGGGCAAGCCTTCGGCGAAGCAGCAGAAAATCTACGAAATAGTGAAGACGGCGCACGATAGGGCTCACGAGGCCATAAAGCCCAAGGCCAAAGCAAAGGACGTGGACACTGCCGCTCGGAAAGCTATCGAGAAAGCCGGCTACGGCGAGTATTTCGTCCACGGTCTAGGCCACGGAGTTGGCCTCGAAGTGCACGAAGCACCAACCCTGAACCAATCCAGCAAAGACAAACTCACCGCCGGCAACGTCGTTACCAACGAGCCCGGTATATATCTCGTCGGCTTCGGAGGCATACGCATCGAAGACAGCGAACTCGTGCGTAAACGCGGAGCAGAAAGGCTTACCCGTGGACCTTACACGCTGGAGACTCGTGGCTGAGCGTGCTTATTGCTCAGATTTAACATTCGGTCTAACCGTGTTGCGGGGTTTACACCTGTCAGAGAACCTAGCCGCCGTACCAATTGACATGTTTAGCTCAAATTCATGGCCAAAGTGCAGAAGATTGGGATCAAATCTGTTTCAAGGACCAGGCCATGAGCTTAGCGAAAAGAGCCGAAAAAGCTCAGAGAGCGCGAAAGCTAGTGGTTGGCGGTGAAAACTCGGTGCGCGCGCGGTTTTCGTTGGTTTTGGGGATGATTTGCGGTAGAAATTGGTGTTGTGGCGAGACAAGACCTTGAGTCTGTGTATTGTTTTAGGGATTCAACAGAAAGGTGTGGGATAAAAGCTTAAAAGCAACTTGCCCTGCAGTATGGGAAGTATATGAGGGGAATGGTACAGCAAGATTTTTGCCTCCATCTCTCCTTTCTCCCCCTAACAATGGTAGGCGGCCATTCCCCTCATTACAACCCTCTTAACGCTTCCAACCACACTTAACGCTTATGGAGGAATCCTCTATGGTCCAGCAACATGCAAAACGTGCCTTTTCGACGGAAATAAAAACTAAAATATGGGACGCCCCATCATCTGAATCGTGAATGTGAACCGTCATGGTCAAAATACTAGTAATCTACGACTCCCTGTCAGGCAACACTGAAAAGATGGCGCAGGCAGTGGCGGAAGGCGCCAAGCAGGTTGGAGGGACAGTCGTTGAGGTCAAGAAGGTTGACAAGGCAAGCCTCGGGGACCTGCAGAAGGCAGACGGAATCATAGCGGGCTCGCCCACGTACTATGGACTGATGTCTGGCAAACTGAAAGAGTTCATTGACAAGTCAGTGAAGATCCACGGGAAGCTCGAAGGCAAGGTGGGCGCGGCCTTCACGAGCTCAGGAGATACAGCCACCGGAGCTGAAACCACGCTGTTGTCAATCCTGCAAGCCATGCTAGTGCACGGCATGATAGTCCAAGGTCGATCAGACAACAAGCACTACGGCGCCGTCGCAGTCGGAACACCAGACAGCAAGGCCACGGAGTCCTGCCAAAGACTTGGCAAGAAAGTAGCCGAGCTGGCCATAAAGCTCGAGACGTAGCAGACAAGCATCCATCCCTCCAGTGTGGCTCGCGCGCGCAAAGACGACAAACGTGGTGGCGTCAAGGACGACACGGAAGGAATGGATAGGGCTTCTGAAGCTGGAATTAGACTTGTGAAGGGATGTGAGAATGGTGGGCCCGGCCGGATTTGAACTGGCGACCAACAGGTTATGAGCCTGGCGCTCTAACCTGGCTGAGCTACGGGCCCCATATGGTTCTGTAATATGCTATTTCAGACTTGATTTAAACGTTTTCCGCACAACTACGAAGTAGCGTCTGTTGTTTCGTGAACATCGCTAGAACCTAGAGGGGTAGGTCTCGTATTGGCTGAGAATCGCGTCAATAGGATGAAGCGCGCGCGGGGAGGGGTAGCGTCCATTGAGCAGAAAACAGCGTAGTGGATTGTGCGCCCTGATACACGCGTTTCTCGAACGCCACTGGCCGAGGAACGCTAGACCTTGTACTTCCTCTTCAGTTTCTCCATCGTGACAGCGTCTTTTCCGCCCAGCAACGTTGCCATGAACTGAAGGTGCGCAGTTTCTTCCACAATCAGGTTGAGGTTGCAGGCATCCTCAACGGTATTGCCCACAGTCAGAATGCCATGATTCTCCAAGACCACAGCGTCATACTCTCTGATCTTCTCTTGAACCACATCTGCAAGTTTCTTGCTCCCAGGCATCTCAAAAGGCACGATCGGCACGCCCTTCGGGACAGACATGAACGTTTCAATTGCTACGGGCAAGATCTCCATGCTGGCGATGCCGAAAGCCGTGGCCACAGGAGCATGCGAATGCACCACGCCGCCAACATCGCTGCGCGCTCTGTATACCGCTGTATGCATCGGTGTCTCAACCGACATGGCCTGACTGCCCTCAAGCTGCTTGCCCTGAAGGCTCACGAGAATCAAATCCTCAGGCCTCAGCAGTCCCATGCTGACACCAGACGGTTTGATCAGCACGGTCTCGGTGCCTGGAATTCTGGCGCTTACGTTGCCCTCGGTGCCAGTTACGAGGCCCTGTTCGCAAAGCTGCCTGCCAACTCTGCACAGCCTTTCACGAAGATCCAGCGCAGCTTCCTCGCTCATATTTTCACGATCAGTTTCCTAGCACTTCAGGGTCCAGATCATTTCACGCGCGCGGGGGTTTTCTACAATAGCCCTATGTCTTTGAGTCTCAGGGCGATCGATATGCTTCCTTTGAACTTGAGTTTTCCTGTCATGAAGGCTCTTTCTCCGGACAGCTTGCCGTTTATTATGTCAACGAAGTCTGTGTCCGACAATGTGACTGTGACTGAGGGCGAAGGATGTGTTTCCCGTTTGATGATCAGTTTCTGGTATTTCACGGTGACCGCCCACTCCCCGCCGTTAGGTCCGGTTATGATCAGCTGAAAAACGGCGTCGAAACCTGCCACCTTGCTCGGATCAAACTTGGCTGGCAAGGCTGTGTCAAAAAACTCTTGAGGCGTCTTGATTTCCATTTACGTTTACGTCCACCTTTGGTTCGGAATCCTGTGTCGCACGAAGAGGGTTAAATACTTTTCACAGTATCGAACCTTAGTGCTGTTCCATTGTGCCAGAGACGAAGGCAGGAAGAAACGATCTGGGGCGCCTCGAGCGCCGGCAGAATAGAAAGCTGGCGCGTACTGACATGCTCAGGACAAGCGCTCGCCGAACAGTGCCTCTACGGTCAACCCTTCACTCTTCTTGCCGCTAATGTAGTCTATGTCGATTCTGCCTATTGTTGTTGTCTCCATCCTCTCAGGCTTGAGCTTCTGTACCATTGTCTCAGCGTCTTTATTCAGTTGTCGTATCATGCATTCTAGAGCTTGGCGCTTTTCCTCAAGCGATTTCAGAAAGGTCGCCTTGCCTTGGAACTGGACAGTGGCGTAGTTGTGGCTACACTGGCCTTCAACATATCCAAGATCCAGCATCGCCTGGCCCCAGACAGCGTTGTTCGATTTCAGGCAGTCGATCTTCCTGCCTTCGGAGAAGCAGTGAAAGTAAATGCAGTTGCGTTTCTCGTCGTACCCGTGGCTGAGCGTCACAAGGTACGGCTCATTGTTCATGCAAAGCGCAATCGTCACGTGTTTCGTTGACTTCAATATTCTCCTAAGAACGTTGGTGTCTGATATCTCCGAATCCTTGCGTCTGAGATGGTAGATCATAGCACTGGCTGGTTCACTAACAGCTATAAGCTTTTTGCGGGGTCGCGGGGATTCTGATTTGGCCCGCAACGAGGATACCGCCCGTAACTCTTCCTCCTTTTCGCTTGTTGTTGGAGTTAGCGCGCGTGAACTGCTCGGACACAAAAACATCCAGAACACGCTCGTATATACCCACCTAGTAAACTTCGAAAGCGACGATTTCCATACCGCCGTAGCCGACAACGCAGAGAAAGCATGCAAGCTGATAGAAGCTGGATTCGAATACGTCACAGGCGAATACGCCGACGGCGGAAAAATCTTCAGGAAACGCAAGTAACAGCCAGAAAGTCCCAGGTTTGTTTGTGGTGGGGTCGCTGGGATTTGAACCCAGGATCGCCAACGCCCCAGGCTGGTA
>CAYHAK010000012.1:0-32176 GCA_964354625.1 uncultured Candidatus Bathyarchaeia archaeon | reverse complement strand
TTGGACTTCCAATCTCAGCAGAAGAACCTCTGCCGAAACTGGAGGCGACCGAAGACAACGTGTTGAAGGTGCTAGCTGAGGACTACAAAGTGAACCCAGGACTCTCTATGAGCAACGAAGACTTGAAGGAAAGGCTAATTGAAACAGGAGACGAGAAGCTTCACCAACTTCTTAAGAATCTCGAAGAGAAGGGTATGGCCAAGCTCTATCGCGATGGGCGAGGCACTATCTCACTTGCCAAGGCCACGTATGCTGGGCTTCGCAAGGTTGGCCCGCTGGAAGAGTACAAGTGGTTCCCTGAATGGCTTGACAAAGAATACGTCTTCTGATGCCATCTGGCGAATAGGCCCAAGGGCTCAAATTCCACTCTTGCCTAGCGCGCGCGATAATGAACGCACGCGCTTATGCCCATCCACTGGAATTGCATGATTCGTGAATACATATGGTATTAGGCATGGTGAGTTGAAAGATAGAGATCGCGTTTGGATTCAAAAGCCAAGATATTATTGTCAATAAGTATGTGTGGCTATTCCTATGGATTCGTTTTGAGGATTCGCTACGTTTATTTATAAAGAGTGGCATTGACTAGGATAAGGAAGTACGACGGGTATGTCCAAGAAGTCTCCCTCAAAAGACGATGCATTGGAAGCTCTAGATTTCATAATCAATGTTCTGAAAGACCATGAAAAAGACTTGGACCGCCTGCTCAACGAGCTGGGCAGCATTACCGAGAAGATGGGAGACGCAGGCGAACTCAACTCGAAGATAGAGAAGGTTGAAGAGCGCCTGACAACATTGCAGGGTGAGATAACGAACCTCATAACATACCTGTCAGCATCGCCCCAGCAACCACGCATCATACCAAAACAGCTCATGCAAGAACACAAGGAAGAGGCGATGCCAATCATGGAAACACGTGGCCCGCCAGTGATCTTGCGCTGCAAACAATGGGAGGACTTCCAAACCCTAGCATATCAAGCTCAAACCGTGTCCTTCCTGTACCGAGAGGCTGAGAAAACGTTTCAAGTGGACGCGCTCAAGAGCAATCAGATAATCACGTACAGTGGAGATCTTCCGAAGGTCACAGCGCTGTTGAAGGCGTGGCTCTCTAAGCAGTTGGAGATTCCTGAGAAGAAGGTTCTGGAAGGTATCCTCGCCATAGGCTAGATTGCCTTTGGTGTTTGTTCTTTTGTGTTATTCAGTAATGTTTTTATAGCTCACTTGTGTATTAAGTCTTACGAGACAGTAGTGGAGGCTTGAGGTTGAAGGCTACACCACCAGCCATTACGAATCGCTTTTTCCGTTTTCGAAGCCTTCTCCTTTCTCCTCGATGACGGAAATGGCCGCGTGGACAGCCAACACACAATGAAAGCCTCCCACCACTAACAAAGATGAGAACCAATGGCCGAAACCAACCAATATGTCAAAAGAATCCAAGAAGAGCTGACAAAATTCGAAGACACAATGGAAGAACTACGAGCATTAAGAAGCGTCGCCGACGAGCTTAGAAGCTTCAGAAAAATGATAAGGCTGAAAAGATACGACTAGATACTCAGAATAGAACCCTTAAATACGTTTCATCTCTATTTCTTAGCGGAAAATCATGAAAACCTCACCTAACGGCATTCGATTTTTCAACACACTCATACGCCAAAAGGAGAAGTTCATCCCAATAGAGCAAGGCAAAGCTAGAATGTACACATGTGGTCTTACAGTCTATGATTTTGGCCACATCGGCAACTTTAGAACGTTTGTTTTCGAAGACCTGCTCAGGCGGTGGCTCAAATACCGAGGTTTTAGAGTTACTCAAGTCATGAACATAACGGACGTGGATGACAGAACAGTTGCGGCCTCTGGGAAGAAGGAAATTCCGCTCAACGCGCAGACGAAGCCTTACATTGACGCTTTCTTCGAGGACATTGCGACCCTCAACATCGAAAGAGCCGAACACTACCCTAGAGCGACTGATCACATCCAGGAGATGGTTAGCCTGATCGAGAGGCTCTTGAAAAACAGCTACGCCTATGTAGGCGAAGACAAATCAACATACTATGACGTCTCAAAATTCAAGGACTATGGAAAACTGTCCAGAGTCAAGCTTGATGAGCTCAAAGCCGGCGCAAGAGTAAAGGTCGACGATTACGAGAAGGCCGAGGCAAGAGACTTCGCACTCTGGAAGGCATGGGACGAGCAGGACGGAGAAGTCTTCTGGGAGACGAGCATCGGCAAGGGCAGGCCGGGCTGGCACATCGAATGCTCAGCCATGTCCATGAAATACCTCGGCGAGACCTTCGACATCCACACAGGCGGCGTGGATAACATCTTCCCACACCATGAGAACGAGATCGCCCAAAGCGAGGCAGCTACAGGCAAGAAGTTTGCTAACTACTGGCTACACTCGGAACACTTGCTCGTCGAAGGAAAGCGCATGGGAAAAAGATATGGCAACTACTACACCGTTAGGGATTTGACGAAGCTGGGCCACGATCCGAAGGCCATACGCTACCTGCTTCTTTCGACTCATTACAGGCAACAGTTCAACTTCACCTTCGACGGCCTGGAAGGCGCCAAAAACGCCGTCGAACGACTCACAAACCTCATGCACAGACTCGTGGAAGCTGACGGCAAGGGCGCAGGAGAAAAGCTGGAACATCTCATGGAAAACTTGCAGAAGGATTTCGGCGAAGCCATGGACGACGATCTGAACATATCCGTGGCTCTGGCAGCACTCTTCGACTCTGTCAGAGAAGCAAATAGCCTCCTAGATGAGAATATGATCAGCGAACAAGAGGCACTGGAAGTCTACGAACTCATGATCAGTCTCGACAAGGTTCTCGGAGTACTTGGAGACATCAAGAAAGAAGGAAGGCTTCCGGACGAAGCAATGAAGCTCATCAGCAGAAGAGAAGAGTCCAGAAAGGCCAAAGACTGGAAGACCGCAGACCAGATCAGAGAGCAACTCAAGAACATGGGCATCATCATCCAAGACACGCCTCAAGGTGTGAAGTGGAGAACTGAAAACAAGTAGGCACAGAACCTCCTCGGGCCTCACAGCGAATAGGACCTACATATAGGGAGGTCAGGATTCTCCACGCGAGTAACATTTCACGCTATGCGCAGAACCCAGATGATCCTTCAAAAGCTTTTTAACAATCTCCAAAGCAAATACGTTCAACATAACCACAACAGGTGAAAATCATGGAGATCAGGCGAATCGTGGTTCTTGGTGCAGGACTGATGGGCCATGGAATAGCCCAAGTTGCCGCACAAGTCGGCAAATACGAAGTCAACATGCGCGACCTTGAACAGCGCTTCATCGACAACGGCATGAAAATGATCCGCGACAGCCTCAACCGCTTCGTCACCAAAGGCCAAATGACCCAAGACGAAATGAACCAAATCCTAGCACGCATCCACCCCATGATTGACCTCAAAGAGGCCGTAGCCAACGCTGACCTGATTATCGAAGCCGTCCCCGAAAACCCAGAACTCAAAAGAGCCATGTTTAAAGAAGCAGACACGTACGCACCAGCACACGCCATAATCGCCTCAAACACATCTTCAGTCAGCATCACAGAACTTGCATCCGCAACGAAACGCCCAACCCAAGTCGCAGGCATGCACTTCTTCAACCCACCACAACTCATGAAACTCATCGAAATCATCAAAGCCCAACAGACCAGCGACGAAACCATACAAGCAATCCAGGAAACCGCCCAAAAACTCGGCAAAGAAACCGTCCTCGTCAAAAAAGACAGCCCAGGATTCATCGTAAACCGCATACTGATCCCCGCACTCAACGAAGCCGCAGCACTGTACTGGGAAGGAGTTGCAGATCGCGACGACATCGACAAAGCCATCAAGCTAGGCCTCAACTGGCCTATGGGACCGCTGATGCTGCTGGACTACATAGGCTCAGACACCATGCTCGCAATAGCAGATGTGCTCACGCGTGAAATTGATCCGCGTTTCCACGCCTCAACAGGCCTCAAACAAATGGTCAAGGCCAACCTCCTCGGCAGAAAGACCGGGAAAGGCTACTACGACTGGCCACAGAAATAGGAGACAAACAAACATGGAATTCAAGTACATAATCTACGAGAAGAGTGAAGGCATCGCTACTGTCACACTCAACAGGCCTGAAGCACTGAACGCCTTCAGCAAAGAAGTAATCGAAGAAGTACTCACCGCAATAGAAGATATCAAGGCAGACGAAACCATCCGAGTCGTCGTGCTCACTGGCGCAGGCGAAAAAGCCTTCTCCGCAGGCGCAGACATCAAAGCCATGAAGGGAATCAACGCACTCAAGGCCCGAAAACTCTCACTCATGGGCGAGAAGCTTTGCGTCTCGCTGGAGAATCTGGAAAAACCCGTGATCGCAGCCCTCAACGGCTACGCGTTAGGCGGAGGACTCGAAGTGGCCATGTCGTGCGACCTGCGCATAGCATCGGAGGACAGCCGCATGGGACAAACCGAAATCAACATAGGCCTCATCCCCGGTTGGGGAGGAACACAAAGACTCACACGACTCATCGGCTCAACAAAGACCAAAGAAATGGTGTTCACAGGCAAAATGATAGACGCCAAAACCGCTGAACAACTCGGCATCATCAACATGGCCGTACCGGCGGACAAGTTCCGCGAAACCGTGCACGCATTCGCACTGGACTTGGCCCAGAAAGCGCCCATAGCCATCAGAATCGCTAAGGCACTCATCAACAAAGGCGCCGAAATCGGCATAGATTCGGCACTCGCACTCGAACGCGAAGGCTTCGGCGTCGTAGCATCGACCGAAGACCTCCAAGAAGGCGTGACAGCATTCGCCGAGAAACGCAGACCAACCTTTAAAGGCAAATAGCCAACCAAACCTCCTTTCCTCAATCGACCTTCCGTCTTGAAAATGCCAAACCACAAGACACTTTATGGCATTCATCACCAAAAGTTATATGTGAACGCGCAAAGCTAACACAATTTCTCAATCGTGGAGAATAGCCAGTTGCCAGACCCACATGTGTTGTTACAGGACGAACCCAGAAAGCGTATACTTCTGCTCGGCAACGAGGCCATCGTCCGAGGCATCCTAGAAGCAGGCATAGGCATGGTCACAACATACCCGGGCACACCAGCGTCCGAGATAGGCGACGTAACGTCTGCCCTGGCAACAGAAGCCAACCTGTACATGGAATACTCAACGAATGAGATTGTGGCCGTTGAAGTGGCTGCAGGCGCAACGAACTGCGGCATTAGAGCATTGACTGCCATGAAGCACGTCGGCCTGAACGTGGCTGCAGACGCACTCATGACTCTGGCCTACGTTGGCGTGAAAGGCGGCTACGTAATAGTAACAGCAGACGACCCCGAATGCTACAGTTCACAGAACGAACAGGACAACCGATACTACGCACTCATGTCAAACCTGCCCTGCCTAGAACCCTCCGACCCACAAGAAGCAAAAGAAATGACCATAACCGCCATTGAACTATCAGAAAAACTCGAACTGCCCGTGCTGCTGCGTACAACTACACGTATCAGCCACACCCGCGGACCTGTGACGTTTGGAAGACTAGCGAAGCCCAACCTGAAAGGCGACTTTGTCAGAGACATCAAACGCATGGTGATGGTGCCCGCGTTCGCACGGCCACAACACGTGAGTCTCCTAGGAAAGGCCGAGAAAGCCAGAGAGATCGCCGAGAATTCGCCCTATAACAGAGTCACACTAAAGGGCAAGAGTGGAAGTGGCATAATCTCCTCAGGCGCAGCCTACAATTACGCAGTCGAAGCCGCTGACACGCTAGGTCTAAACGCAAGCATACTCAAACTCGGAATGACTCACCCTCTCCCAAGAAGAATGATCGCAAAATTCTTGAAAGAACACCAGAAAATCGTGGTTATCGAAGAACTAGAACCTTTTCTGGAAACTCAGATCAAGGCCATCGCAAAAGATCATGCGCAAAAGGTAGAGATTCTCGGAAAGACGCCTGATGTCTATTTCCCTCGAAAAGGAGAACTGTCAACACGCCTAGTACTAACAGGCCTAGCCGAAATCACAGGCAAGAAATCTGCGCTGGATTTCGCCAAGATCGACGAGAAGGCTGCCGAAATTGCCCGCGATCTACCTTCCAGACCGCCAGTCCTATGTGCTGGCTGCCCACACAGAGCCTCCTTCTACGTGATAAGGAAAGTCGGCGGTGAAAAGACACTCTACCCCACTGACATCGGATGCTACGCCTTGGGATTTGCATCCCCTTTGAACGTAGGCGACCTTCTGATCTGCATGGGCTCAAGCATCAGCACAGCCCAAGGAATAAGCCGAACCACGGGCAGAAACTCCATCGCCATAGTCGGTGACTCAACATTCTTCCACGCCACATTGCCTGGGCTGGTAAATGCGGTCTACAACAGCGCCAGAGTAGTTCTTGCCGTATTGGACAATCAGACCACCGCCATGACTGGCAACCAGCCACACCCTGGAACGGGCATCACAGGCATGCGCATGCCCTCAGAGAAAGCATCCATCGAAAAAGCTGCCGAAGGGCTCGGCGTGAAACACGTCAAAGTCGTGGACCCATTCAAGATAAGGGAAGCAGAAACAGCGCTGAAAGAGGCACTCCAGCAACAAGGACCCTCGGTCATGATATTCAGATCCCCATGCGCACTAATGCTCACAAGAGAAAAGAGACGCAAGGGCATAAAGACAACCTCCATGAAGGTTTCAGGCAAATGCAAGAACTGCATGGTTTGCATTAAGCTACTGGGCTGCCCAGCGTTGGTCATTGATGACGGAAAGGTAGGCATCAACGACATGCTTTGCACGGCGTGCGGACTGTGCGTTTCAGTCTGTCCCTATGCTGCCATAGAAGTAGGAGGTTCCTGAGCTTGAAGGAATTCAACATTGTACTAGCTGGCGTCGGCGGACAGGGAACCCTGCTAGCCGCAGAAATCCTTGGCACGGCAGCCGTCAAGGACGGACTGAATGTGCGCGTAAGCGAGATCCACGGTATGGCCCAACGTGGTGGTGCAGTCACGTCTGACGTCAGAATTGGTGAGGGAGTTCTAGCTCCTACTGTCATGGATGGACAGGCAGACGTGCTCCTTGGGTTTGAACCGTTGGAGACGCTTAGGAGCCTAAGGTATGCCTCAGAGGAGACAATGGTTATCATGAGCGACGAGAAAATACCAACCGTAGAGCTCGCCGCCAAGAACAAGGGTTACCCTTGCACTAATGAGATCATGGAGAAAATCCGTCGCTTCACGAAAAAAGTAGCCGTTGTAGAAACAAGACTACTAGCTGAAGAAGCTGGAAGCAATCTGACCCAGAACGTGGTGCTACTGGGCGCCTTGGTTGCCTCCCAGAAACTGCCGATCAAAGAAGAAAGCGTAATTGAGGCGTTGGAGGAACTCGTCGCAAGAAAACATGTGAACGTAAACATCAAGGCATTCAAGCTCGGTTACAGAAGCATGAAGAGAAGCTATCCGCAGGCTAAGTCTCTCTCTCCTTAAGCTTCGCGTTCTTCTCGTGCTCCAGTATTGCTTTCAATATCTCTTGGAACAGCTTCATGTCCGAAACATCGACCAAGGGAATTTGAAAGCTCTTGTCAATCTCGTGGGTCTTCTCGTATTTCGGAAACTCGGTGAAGCAGATCTGGCTTATTGGAAATTCCTCTTTGCTCAATTCATGTTCAAAGGCTTTCTCGTAGACTTCCAAGCACAGCACGTATCCACCTATCCAATAGAGCCTATTTATGCCGAAGGTTGCGGCGCACCATGCAATGTTTCCAAATGAGCGCTTGTCCAATCCAAGGATCGTGGCTTTTCGCGTTGGATTGATTCTTATTTCCATGCTTCTCATTCCTTGAACGGAGTTCTCAGCACTTCTTTGGCCTTATTGCTTATTATCGGGCCTAGCCCGTAGACAGTTTCTGGCCAATCGTTAACGTTGACCATGGCGTTTAGCGGCGTTTGATAGGATTTAAGGATTGCTAGTGCCTTCTCTCTTCCGACGTTGGGCAAGCTCGCCACGAAGTAGATCTGCGCGTCAGACGTACTGTCATAGTTCTTGAAGGCATGAACCGTAGGCGAACGTTTCTCCACTATCTGTTCCTGCCGTGCTGCAACATACAGAAAGTCAATTGTCTCTTTGTAAGAAGTCGTGGTTACCATAGGAATACCGTTTCTGGCCAAGGCAAACATGGCGCCCCACACAGCTGCGGGCTGAATCCGGCTGTACTTGTAGATAATAGGCAAGTAGCCTTCGAGCAAGATCAGCGACTTGGGATAGACTTCCTTGAGTCTAAACAGTTGCTCAAACAGATAGCGATGCGTGAGCGTGTAGACAAAGTCCTTGACGGTTTTCCTTTCCACGGCACACAGATCAGACAGAACATAGTCTCCTTTTTCCAGGTGTTCGGTTCTGACGTTGACCCCCCGCTCTACAAGCCCCTTTACGATTTTGGCTGCGGTGTTTGCCTCGCGGCCATCAACGATTATCGTAGGCTGTTGTTCCTCGTTATGCTTCTTCTCCTTCAAATAGGGAAGCAACGTTTCAGTTCCTGACATCAGCCAAGCACCAAGTACTCCGTAGGCCTGACTCTTTATTTTGTTTGCGCAAACGAAAGCGTCTTCCTCCAGTTTGAGAGGAGCCTTCTAACGCGCGCCAAATACAATGGCAAAGACAGAAGACACCCACTTTCTCGTGACGCTCTATACAAGACCCAGTCTGTCGCATACGTGAGTAGGGAAGAAACACGCGCGCGAACCGTTTGTGAATCCAGAAAAAGGAAGATGGGGTTTATGGACCTTTTTTCGTGATCTCTTTGACGATTCCTGCGGCTACAGTCGTGCCCATGTCTCTGACGGCAAAACGTCCAAGCTCTTCGAATTCCGCGAAGGTTTCGATGGCTATAGGATGCAATGGTTCCATTCTGACCAAGGCTGCGTCTCCGGTTTTCAGGAATGATGGTTTCTCCTCGACGACTTGTCCTGTGCGTGGGTCGATCTTCTTTATCAGCTCAGTGAATCTGCATGCGACTTGTCCAGTGTGATAGTGAAGCACAGGCGTGTATCCTGCTGCGACGGCAGTTGGGTGATAGATGACAATGATTTGTCCGAGGAACTCCTTGGCGACTGTCGGTGGTTTGCTGACGTGTCCTGCGACGTCTCCTCGGTGGATATCTCCTTTTCCGATGCCCCTGATGTTGAATCCTATGTTGTCGCCTGGTTCAGCTTGTGGTATTCTTTCGTGGTGCATTTCAAGCGACTTGACTTCGCCCTGCTTGTTGGACGGCATGAAGACAAGCACGTCGTTCTCTTTGACAACGCCTGTCTCTACTCTGCCCACTGGCACGGTGCCTACACCAGTGATGGTGTATACGTCCTGGAGTGGGACGCGCAGGGGTTTGTTTGTCGGCTTTGGTGGCAGCTCGAAAGTGTCCAGCGCCTCGATCAATGATGGCCCAGTGTACCATGGCATCTTGTCGCTTTTCTTGACGAGGTTGTCGCCCGTCCACCCAGAAGTCGGAACGAATGGGAACTTCTCTGCCTTATAGCCGACCATTTTCAGCATTCGGGTGACTTCGTTCTTGATTTCGTTGTATCTTTCTTGGCTCCAGTTGACTGAGATGTCATCCATCTTGTTTATTGCAACAACCAACTGCTTGACGCCCAGAGTAAAGGCCAAGAACGCGTGTTCTCGTGTTTGGCCGCCCGGGCCGATGCCTGCTTCGAACTCGCCTCGTCTGGCTGAGCAGAAGAGTATGGCGCCGTCAGCTTGGCTTGCTCCTGTAATCATGTTTTTGACGAAGTCTCTGTGGCCTGGCGCATCAATGACTGTGAAGTAGTATTTCTTCGTTTCAAATTTCAGGAACCGAAGGTCGATTGTGACTCCTCTTTCCCGTTCTTCCTTCAGGTTGTCGAGAACCCAAGCAAATTTGAATGACTCCTTGCCCATCTTTTTTGCTTCTTCTTCGAATTGTTTGATCGTTCTTTCGTCGACTGCTCCGGCTAAGTATAGCAAATGTCCTGTCGTAGTCGATTTTCCGTGGTCCACGTGCCCCATGATTACTATGTTCATGTGTGGTTTTTGGCTCTTGCTCAATTTCTATACATCTCTCTCTTCCAAATTTCCCTTTAGATTTTAGTGAATTCGTTTACACAACTGTTCATTCGATTATTTTAATGTTATGATGATCAAAGCAATTACGAATCAGCCTGCGTGGGAACAAATATAAAAGTTGACTTTCGAGATTAGTGTTTGGACGCGTGTGGCCAATGCCAACCAACCTGCCACCCGAAGCGAAAAACAAGTGGGAAGAGTACGAGACCGCGAAGACCCCACGTGAGAGGCTCCGGTTACTGGAGGAATTCCTCAGCCTTGTGCCCAGGCATCATGGCACCACTCGACTGGAAGCCCAAGTCAAGAAGCAGATAGCGATGCTGCGGAAGGACATAGAGGAGAGGAAACGCAAGAAGGCAGGCAAAACCGGACCCAAAGTCTTCATTCAGAAAGAGGGCGCAGCACAGATCGCACTGGTAGGACTGACGAAATCAGGCAAGAGCAGTCTGCTTAGAGCAGTCACAAATGCCAAAGCCGAAGTCTCAGTTGACCCTTACACGACGCGCGAGCCTATCCCAGGCATGCTTCCTTACAAAGACATCCAGTTCCAGATAGTCGAAGCTCCCGCGCTCATGGAAGGTTCGGCAGATGGAAGGGCATGGGGTCTCCAGACCCTGGGCATAGCCCGCAACGCAGACGGAATAATCGTCATGATAGATTTGGCACAGAACCCAGTGGATCAACTGGTTCTTGTCACCAAGGAAATGGAAAAGGCAAGGATACTGCTCAACAAACCTAAAGCGCATGTCGAGGTTGAAAGAAAGCATATGGGCGCAGGACTGCGAATAACCCTAATAGGAAGACTTGTCGACTGCACTTTCAAGGACGTTGAACGACTGTTAAGAAACTACCGTGTGTCTGACGGTGTTGTCAAGATCGTAGGGGAGACTACGCTAAACGAAATTGAGGGCGCCATATTCGAGAACACAGTTTACAAACCAGCGGTGATAGTGGCAAACAAGGCAGAGGCACCAAACGCTAGGGCCAATCTCAGCTTGCTTCAGACCCACGTTGCAGGCAAGCTGCCAATCGTTGCTGTTTCCTGCAGGAACAGACAGGGCTTGGTGAAACTCGCAGAAACCCTGTTCGCATCTGTTGGCATAATGCGCATCTACACGAAAGAGCCAAACGAGAAGGAATACTCGGAAAAGCCCTTCATCTTGAAAAAGGGATCAACGGTCTATGACCTAGCGAAAAGCATCCACACCGACTTGAGCAAGAAGTTCTCCTTTGCGAAGGTTTGGGCAAAGCGTCTTGCCTTCAGCCCTCAGAAAGTCGGAACCACGTTCGTACTTGAAGACGGAGACGTTGTGGAGATTCATGCAAAGTAACGAAAGCAGGATTCGCTTCTATCTAGAGGCTTGCGCAACTCTCTCTATTTCGTGACGCTTCGCAACCGCGAAGCTCTTAACGTCATTGTTGGCAGCCAAAATCAGCTCTTCGGCCACGCATTCCTCTATTGAACGAGGGTTGTTCAACGATGCCTGTCTTGCTCCTTCAGAGAGGTGCCTGATGGCCAAGTCTACTCTCCTTTGAGGCGCAACGTCTACTGACATGTGGTAGACTATTCCACCGTAGCTGATTCTTGTTGTGTCCTCGCACGGTGCCGAGTTCTCCACGGCTCTGACGAGCATTTCAATTGGGTTCTTGCCCGTGCGTAATCCGGCTATCTCGAGGGCATGTTTCACCATATTCATAGTCTTGGCTTTCTTGCCGGCGTTTTTTCCGGGGCGCATCAGGTTGTTTGCCAATCTCTCAACGATGCTCACATTTGCTTTGCGGAAGCGTTTGTGTTCATGTCTTCCTGCACTGTGTGGAACCACGATTGGCTTTAAAGAAATGTATCTTTGGAGACCTATGTCTTTGACTTCGATGCCTTTGAAGCTCCACTTCTCAAAAAGAAGTATCTCTCGCTTCTCTTCTTGTTGTTTTTGGCTCAAAATGCTCACCGTGCAGGTTTCTGCTTTCTCCCATAGACAAGCTCGTTCAATGACACTCCGTTTACGGTAACCACCTTCCAGCGTACTCCCGGAATGTCTCCCATGCTTCTGCCTCGTGAGCCGCCTATGCCTTCTACGACCACTTCATCATGTTCGTCAACGACGTTCAACGCGCCGTCTCCAGGCAGAAAGGCGGTGATAAGTTTGCCATTCTTTATGAGCTGTGTTCTGACGCATTTTCTGATGGCGCTGTTGGGCTGTTTGCTTTCAACGCCGACTTTTTCGAGAACTATGCCTCGAGCCATGGGTGCTCCTTCAAGAGGATCAGCCTTTACGTCTAACATCAGCATCTTCCGATTGTAGTACATGCTGCTCCAACGAAGCTTATTCCGTTTTTCCAGTAGCTTTCGTGCCGCAAACTCGCCTCTTGGAGACTTCGAACCCATTCCTTGATTTTCCTCTCGGAAGTCTAATCGCAACTCTAATATTTAAACTTAGGGCGCTGCAATAGCGATCACGAAGGGACGTGGACAGGATATGGAAGAATGGTATTCTGCCGTCTGTTGGCTCATCTCTCAAGCACAAAAGCTTTCCTAGACAGTTTCTTGGACGGAATGCGCTCCATTAGCATCCGTTCCTCAGGCCTTCTGCTCAATCCTATAGGCTGAAGCTCCTTTGTCAAGCTGACGGCTACCTCCAAATTGGCGTTCCTTTCAGAGTAAATCTCGAAGAGAACGTCGCCTCTCTTGACCCGCGTGCCGATCTTTGCCCGCAACAAGATCCCCGCTCCCTTCTCTTTGGGTGCTCCGGCTTCCCTTGCGATGCGGGCCACATCTGCATTGTTGACCCAGAGGACTTCACCATCTTTGTTTGAAGTCACCTCTGCTTTCTCGTCACCGACTGCTATGTCTTGGGGTTTAACGCTCGGATTTCCGCCCTGCGCCTCTACTATTTCTCTGAGCTTTCTCTCGGCCTTTCCAGAATTCAGAAGGCTTTCTGCCTTCTGTCTTCCTCGGTCGATGCCGACCATTTCAAGAAGTATGCCTGCTATACTGACTGCTTTTTCCTTGAGGTCTACGGGACCGTTTCCCATTATTGTTGACAGTGCTTCTCTAGCCTCCAAGGCGGGACCGATTGCGTAACCTAGGGGTTGCTCACCGAAGGTTACGGCGCACTGAACGGCTATTCCCAAGCGTTTTCCTAGGTCAATGAAGTCGTAGGCAAGGGCTTGAGCCTCGCCGTCCGTTTTGATTTTAGCGCCTCGCCCAGTGGGTATGTCGATGATCAAGCACGTCGCGCCGATGGCCTTCTTCTTACTCATGATCGACGGCAATAGCAGCGGGTCAATTGCCAACGGATATTCGACTTGGATGAATAGGTCGTCGGCTGGAGCCAATTCGAGTGTACCACCCCACGCAAGACACGCGTTTGTCTTCTTCACGATTGTTTCTATTTCTTTGATTGACAGGTTGACCGGGCACAGGGTTTCAACACGGTCGGCGGTTCCTGCCGGTGAGGTTACGGCGCGCGAGGAGGTCTTGGGGATCGTGAAGCCAGCTGCGGCGATTATTGGGACTATGAGCATTGACGTCTTGTCACCGGGGATTCCGCCTATGCTGTGTTTGTCTAGGATTGGGCTTCTGTCTAGTTTCAGTGTGCTACCTGTCTCGACCATTGCTTTGGATAGGGCTTCGATTTCGTCCATGCTCAGTCCGTGGATATGGAGGGCTGTCACGAACGATGCGAGTTCGATGTCGCTGAGGTGGCGTTCGACTACATCTTTGACGATTAGGCTTATTTCGTTTCCGCGCAGTCGTTGGCCGCGTATTTTGGCCTGTATGTATCTGAGTGCTTCTGGGATTTCCGCTGGCTGAACGTCGACGGCTTCGTCTGCTTCTACGTTTAGTCTCTTGGAGGCCTCTTCGTAGAGTCCTACTTGGTTGCTTGGCAGGCCGCTTGACACGTTGACGATGGCCACCAGCTGCGCTTTTCGGTAAGTGATCTTCACTCTGTCAGAGGAATGCACGCCTAGAAAGCTGGCGGATTCGTTATCCAGCAGAGCTATGTTTCTTCCGCCTGCCTGGATGTCCAGGAGTTTGGCTTTGAGCTTCATTCAGACCCACAGACTGACTGATTAGCTGTCTGCTGGTTAAAGGCTTTAAGGGACTTGGTCGGATCAATTGCATTTAAGAGGTCTGGTTGGATTGCGCTACGTGGATTTTGTCAATCTGAGCTATGAGCCTAGTGAGTCCGATGTCGTATGTACTTTTCGCGTTGAGCCTGAGGGCGTGAGCATGCAGGAAGCGGCAGGTGGCGTAGCAGCCGAGAGTTCTATAGGAACATGGACGGAGCTTACGACTGAGAAGGCCTATGTTGAAAGACTCGCTGCTCGCGTCTTCGATGTACAGGGCAACTGCGTCAAGATAGCTTATCCTGTTGAGTTGTTTGAGGGTGGAAACATGCCTAACTTGCTGAGCAGTGTGGCGGGAAACGTTTTCGGGTTGAGGACTCTCAGGAATCTCAGACTTAATGACATAGACTTTCCGAGGCAGCTTGTACGAAGCTTCAAAGGTCCGAAATATGGCGTTGAAGGCATCCGCAAGCTTCTGAAAGTTCACAGTCGGCCTCTAGTGGGCACCATTATCAAACCTAAGCTGGGCTTGAAGACGGTTGATCATGCCAGTGTGGCTTATGACGCTTGGGTCGGAGGGTGTGACATCGTCAAGGATGACGAGAATCTGAGCAGCCAGGAGTTCAATTCCTTCGGAGAACGTGTCACAAAGACGCTGAAAAGTCGGGATAGGGCTGAGCGAGAGACTGGTGGAAGAAAAGTCTACATGGCAAATGTGACGTCTGAGACGAAGGAGATGCTGAGAAGGGCGGAATTCGTGATCAGTAGAGGTGGCGAATACGTTATGGTAGACGTTCTGACTTGCGGTTTTGCGGCTTTGCAGACGTTGCGAGGACAGGGTTTTGATCTGGTGATACATGCGCATAGGGCGGGACATGCGGCCTTCACAAGGAATTCGAGACATGGGGTTTCGATGCGGGTCATAGCTAAAGCTGCCAGAGTGGTTGGTGTGGACCAGCTTCATGTGGGTACTGTTGTTGGGAAAATGTTTGAGTCGAAGAAGGATGTTAGAGAGAACTTGGATGCGCTGAAAATGGAGATGGGTGGCTTGAAGCCTGTTTTTCCTGTCGCTTCTGGTGGCCTGCATCCGGGGTTAGTGCCTGCGTTGGTTGATTTCTTCGGGAACGATGTAATCATTCAGGCTGGTGGAGGCATTCATGGTCATTCGGGCGGTACGGTTGCAGGGGCCAAGGCTTTGAGGCAGGCGGTTGACGCAACGTTGAAGGGTGTCTCGCTTGCTGAATATGCAGAAACGCATAGAGAGCTTGCGGTGGCTTTGCAGATATGGGGTCAGAAGGCTTAGTACGTTTGACTACTGGAAGATCCATGGGTGTTTTCTGTGCATGACTGCGGTTATCGATTGAGGTGAGATTATTCCTTCTTCGCATATTATGCCGTGGATGAAGTTCCTTCTCGTCACATCGAAGGCTGGGTTCCTGATGGTTAGGTTCTTCGGAGGTTTTTTCCAGATCTCGTCTGGGCTTCTTTCTTCTATCTTTTCGTAGTCGCCGGACACGGTTGCAGGGTCGAACTTTAGCAGTTCTGAAACCACGTAGAATGGCGTTCTGGCTTCGTTGGCAACGAGTGCGATGGTGCTTGTGCCGATCTTGTTTATCACGTTGCCTTCAGAGGTTATGGCGTCAGCGCCAACGATAACAAGGTCAACGGCGTTCATGAAGCAGCGAGCTGCAGAATCCACAATCAATGTAGTCGGTATGCCTGATTCGGTCAGTTCTTTTGCTGTAAGTCGGCCTTGGAAGAGCGGTCTGGTTTCTGTGCATATGACATTGAAGGCTTTTTCTTCCTGCTTAGCCTTTCTAAGCAGATAGGTGACGGTGGAAGAGTGGCAGTGTGTCAGGATTGTCGAAGCGTCCGTGATTCTCTTACCGCCGATCTTGGCGATTTTCTCCATCGATCTTTCAAGATCGGTAAGAAACTGGCGTGAGGATTCAGAAACCAGTTTTGTGAGGGCTTTGACTCTGATTTGTTTGCTGTTTTCTACTTGGTTAATTATCCATCTGAGGGCGTTTCTCATTAGCGGTTCGGTTTCTCTTGCAGCAGATAAGACGCGTTTGGCTTCCGAAAGCTCTTTTGCGAAGGCTTTCCTGTCTTGTGCCTTTGTCTGTCTGGCCAGTGTCTCTATTGCTTTTGCGGCGGCTATGGCGATGTTTCGTGCGCCTTGGATTTTGAGTTTTCTGATGTTCTCTGCTGTGGTTTGGACGGGATCTTGCATCTCTTTTCGCCCGAGGGACAGTTAGCTTCTTGTTGGCTTGCTTCTATAAGTTTTCTGTAGAAAGACTGCTTAAAACAGGTGTGGCTGCTTCAAACCAGAAACCTGTGGTGGCTATCATCCTCTCGCTGCTTTCCGGAGTATTCGCGCGCACGAGCCCTGGGAAGAAAGTTCAGGTTAAGCTTTCACTGTTCTCAAGGTCAGCTTCTCGCCATTTCTGTTGTATACGGCAACGTTTCTTCGGTCTGTGTATGGGAAGCCTACGATCATGAGTACTGATCCGAAAAAGTGGTTCAGATCCGTGGGAGAAGGCGTCAAATTCCCAGAAGGGTGAGAGTGTGCGGTTCCCACGATTGAGAAATCCATGGGCAGCATGTGAAGCGGAACGTTGGCGAATCCGTGACCGTAGTTTGCCAGTGGTGGAACAAGAAGCTCGGAGATGGTTATTGAGTTTTTCTCTTTTTTGCCTCGAAGGAGCAGGATCGTTTCTCTGGGATAGAGTCTTTTCGCGCCCTCGAAGATCGACTGCAGCAGTTCTTCGCTCATGGAAACGGATGTGTCTATTTGCATGCATCATTTAAGGTCGGGCAATCGGTTAAATACCTTTACAAGGACCCAAGATACAGGGCAAGACGATTGCGATGGCATGGCGACTGATAGAACTTGAAACGTATGATGCTTTCATGAACATGGCCATTGATGAAGCTGCTTTTAGGGCCAGAATCCAGAACGCCGTTCCAAACACGTTGAGACTCTATCGCTGGAAGCCTTCAGCGGTTTCCGTCGGCAGGTTCCAGAAGGTTGAGAATGAGATACAGCTTGACAACTGCAGGAAAAGCGGAGTTGATGTCGTCAGGCGAATCACGGGGGGAGGCACTGTTTACCATGACTCGGAAAACGAGATCACGTATAGCGTGATCGTAAGCAAAATGGATCTGCAGACAGAGGATACTGCCAAGGTTTATGCGCGGATTTATGCGGGGTTGGCTGGGGCTCTGAAGATACTGGGTGCTTGTGCGGATTTTTGTGAGGGCGATGCGAAGACTTGTCCCAACTTGACGGTTAAGGGCAGGAAGATTTCAGGCAGTGCCCAGTCGCACAGGAGAGGCGTAGTCTTACAGCACGGTACGCTTTTGGTTGACGTTGACTTGGAGAGGATGTTTGCGCTGCTTCGTGTGCCTTGGGCGAAGACTTGCATGGAGGTTGTAGACATCGCGAAGCGCAGGATCAGTTCCGTCAGAAGCGAAGTGGGAAGAGAGGTTTCAGTTGACGAAGTCAATTACGCGCTTGTTCAGGGTTTCGGAAAGGCGTTGAAAATAGATTTGGTTGAGGGCAAGCTGACTGAGTACGAGCTTGAGCTTGCGGAAAAGCTGTGCAGAGGCAAATATGCAACTGAAGACTGGAATCTCCGTGGCCTAGTTGCTTATAGAGACCAAGATGCACATTCGCCGTGAAGGGTTCTCGGGTCGTGAGTTGTCGTTTTGAGCGGTAGCTATGGTAGGGTTTAAATGTGCGTTCCTTTTTGTCTATTGAGTTGCTTGATGGTTTGGTGTTTGCCTGATGGCTGGTAAGCTCAACTTCGGCAACGTTGATGATGTTGTACGTTTTGTGGATGAACGCGGCGTCAGGGTTGTCGGTTTGTGTCATGTTCCCGAGGACGGAAGACTGAAGACGCTTGATTTCGCCGTTGCGGGCGAGAAGCGCCTGAGGCAGATACTAGAGTTCGGGGAACGCGTGGACGGTTCAAGCCTGTTTCCCTCGTTCATCGACCCTCACAAAAGCGACATATATATAATGCCCAAGCTGGAAACGGCGTTCGTGAGTCCGTTTGCTCAGGTGCCCACGCTCGACTTGATGTGCCGCTACTTGGATGAGGATGGACACCCTCTCAACGTGGCTCCTGAGAACGTGCTTCGCCGCGCTGAGGAGCGCCTGCGCGTTTCGACGGATGTGACGTTGAAGGCTTTGGCCGAGCTGGAGTTCCACGTGATCGGCAGGCAAGAAGCTGAGCCGCTGTTTCCCGCCGTGCCCGACAAGAATTATCACGAGTCCTCGCCGTTCAGCATGTTCGAACCGCTCCGAAACGAGGTTCTCGTGACTCTTGCAGAGATCGGCGTCGAAACGAAGTACGCGCACGGCGAGGTGGGCAAGATTCTTGGGAAGGACGGCACCGTGCTGGAGCAACATGAGATCGAGTTCATGCCTCAAAGCCTAGTGGACATGTCCGAGGCCGTCGCAATCACGAAATGGGCCATACGCAATGTGTGCCAGAAGCACGGCGTCTCGGCCACGTTTTCGCCCAAAGTCAGTCTTGAACACGCAGGCAACGGAATGCACATACACCTGTGCGGATTGAAGAATGGCAAGAACCTCATCGAAGATGCGGAGGGCCACTTGAGCGTGGAGGCCAGAGAGATGATTGGCGGAATTCTCAAGTTTGCGCCGAGCCTTGCAGCCTTCGGCAACCCTACGCCTGTTTCGTACTTGCGCTTTTTGGCGCGGAAAGAGTCGCCTTTGAACATCAGCTGGGGCGCCAGAAACCGCTTGGCGCTGGTTCGAATTCCGTTGTGGTGGACATTTAAGAGGCTGGAGCAAGAGGCTGACCCGTGCAAGCGAACCTTCGAATACCGTGCGCCAGACGCCACGGCAAGCGTGGGCCTGCTATTTGCAGGCATCGTTCTGGCGATTGAGCATGGCCTCAAGAACCACGAGGAATCGCTGAAGACTGCGGAGGAGCTGCACCTAGAAGAGTCAGAGGGCAAGAAGAAATGGTTCAAACGTCTTCCAATATCGTGCAGCGAGTCTGCCAAGAACCTGAAGCGAGACAGGAAATACTATGAGGCTGAGGGCGTGTTTCCAAGGTCCGTCGTCGAGGGCACCGTGAGGAAGCTGAAGGCCTACAAGGACGACGACGTGGCCCAGAAGCTGAAGGAAGAGCCTCAGAAAGCCGAGAAGCTCATGCATGCCTACCTGCACTATGGCTAGGCAAAACGCTTAAACGAATCACGCTACATTCTAGTTTCGAAAGCCAACATTGTGGGCTGGTAGATCAGTCTGGTACGATCGCTACGTTGGCATCGTAGAGGCCGCGGGTTCAAATCCCGCCCAGTCCACCAAGCGCAGATCCTGCAACTCTGAGGCTGGAATTCAGCTTCTTTGGGACCGAGTCTGTGTTCACCTGGATTCCTTTGGGATGTGTATTGCGAACTTACAGGTCATGTCTCCTTTCAGAACGGTCTCAATAACGTCCGCTTTGACAGGCTGACCGAAGATAACGTCCCAAGGCCTCTTCTCAAAGCCCGCACTGCAATAGCAGAAGTTAGGCGGGATTTTCGTGTCTGTCTTTATGGCTTCGCGCACCCACGCGCAGTGGCAAGCATAGTACCTCTTCATCCTAGGGTCTTTCTCATGCAGATACTCCTTCGCCAAGTGAGGAATCTTTGTGACAATTATCACATCTCCTTCTCTGACGCCGTTCTGGCACGTGGGCGTGTCTCGCACGTACTCCACTACTTCTTCGTCGATTTCTTGCGTGAAGTACAGCGTCTTGTTCTTCATGTGCTCCTCAAGCTCGCTAACGTACTCCTCGTGCCGCTTCTTCAGAAAATCATCTAGGCTCTTGGACTTCTGAAACTTCCTTTTGTCAGGCAGGAGTACCTCGCCTGGAATTGGCCCGTGAAGCCCACTTGAAAGAGCCTCCCTGGAAGTCTTCTCATCCAGCTTGGCCTCAAGCCTCTCCATAACCTTCTTCGTAGTCCAAGGCTTATCCCTTGAATGCGTGCCCAACGGCGGCAATTCGATTGCCTCGAAAATCTCTTTGTGCTCGCTCTTGCCGACCATCTGCTTCACCTTGTCGGAAAGATTCTGCAAGACTTGGCTACCATCGATGAGCTCCAGCAGAGCCACTGCAAGTCTCTGTTGTCCGTGAAATGGGCGTATCTCGCAAGCGCAATAAGATTATCCTCCGTATTCCGCCCGTCCTTCATCAAGAGCGTGACAAAAATCTCCATATCGCGAGGCGTGGCTTTGCCCAAATCCTTGTTCTTGTCCTTCTTCTTCAGAAAAGCGCGCGCGCTCAAATCTCTTCACCATTCTGACGTGCGCCTGAACGGTTTCCTCTTTCAGCTTCCTTTTCGCCAAGAAGCCTCTGAACCCTTCCTCATCCAACACTTATCCATCCTCTCCCAGCACCTAATTCAGGTCCATATTTAACGTTTGGCAAACAAGCCCAAGCACATTTCCTGCTGAAATACACCATTTCGGACGATATACACCGCTAAGAAGGCTTTTTAGCATGTGAAAAGCACAAGTAAACCCGATGCTAGACCCTAAGATCGTTGACTTTCGCAAGCTCGGCTTCCGCGCAGGCCTCGAAGTTCACCACCAGATACGCTCGGATCGCAAGCTGTTTTGCCGCTGCCCGCCTCTCCTAGAAGAAGATCCAGAGAGCATGGACTACACGTTCTACCGGTATTTCAGGCCCGTGCTCGGTGAGATGGGCGATTTCGACCCAGGTATGCTGGTCGAGTTTGAGAAGGGTTACAAGGTCATTTACTTGGCTTGCGAGCGGAACACGTGTACATATGAGATGGACGAGACGCCTCCGTTCTATCCTGACATGGAAGCCGTGAAGGAAGGCTTCATACTCTCACTGTACTTCGACTGCTCCGCACTTGCCAACGAAATCGTAGTCAACCGCAAACAGTATCTCGACGGCTCGATCACGACGGGTTTTCAACGCACGTTTATCTGCGGCCGAGACGGCTGGGTGCCCGTCTTCGACAAGAAGGTGCACATCACGAACGTGCACATTGAAGAGGATGCGGCACGAAGAGTCAACTGGCAGGACACGGCAGACCGCACGGTTTATTTCAACCTGGACCGCCTCGGCGTCCCGCTCACCGAAGTCATAACCGACCACCGGGATGTCGAAACGCCGAAAGAGCTTGTTGAGCTTGCGAGGCAGATAGGTCGCGTACTGCGCGTAAGCCACGTGGGCAGAAGAGGCCTAGGCGCGGCCAGACAGGACGTGAACCTCAGCATACAAGGCGGCAACCGCGTCGAAATCAAAGGCGTACAAGACCTCGATATGTTTGACACCTTCTGCCGCCACGAAGCCGTAAGGCAACTCGCACTCATCGAAATAGCCAAAGAAATGAAACGTCGAAGCATACAGAAAGAAGATTTTGAGCACACTTACGTGGACATCTCGCATCTTCTCAGGCTTGAAGAAGGCGCCAAGGCCTTCGCCACCATATTCCCCAAAATGAGAGGCCTATTCGGCACAGAAGTCCAGCCGAACAAGGATCTCGGCGAAGAAATCTTCGAAAAGAGCATGCTCATAACAGGAATACCACGCGAGGATCACTTCCACAGCGACGAAACAGCCGAAAACGCCGTACGCAAACGTTCCAGCCACCCGTGCAAGCTACAAATAGACAAAGAAAAGTACGCGCAGGTCTGTAACATCGTCAACCCGAAGCCCGAAGACGCCTTCATCGTTGTCGTAGGGCCTGATCGCAGAGCCATGCATGCGATGAAGAAGATCGTCGAGCGTGTCAAAATGGCCTTAGACGGTGTGCCGCAGGAAACGCGCAGGCTTTTGCCAGACGGCAACACTGAATTCCTCCGCGTCATCCACGGAAAAGAACGCATATATCCTGACACCGACACGCCACCTATCGTCATCACGCAAGACCTCATCAAGGAATGCCAAGCCAAAGCAGGCAAACGACCCTGGGAAATCAGTCAAGAGCTTGCGAAACACGGCGTCAGCCAGCGGCAGGTTGACCTACTCATCCGAGCCGAGAAGGCCGAGAAGCTCTATGACTGCATCGAACGGCTGAAGCTAAAGGGCACGGTTGCCTACCGCCTACTCGTCGAACTGCCGCGCCACGCACACAGAAGAGGCTTGGCCATAACCGACCGCATCATCGACCAGCTGGCTGAAGGCCTATCCCGCAAACTTGTGACCCTCCAGCAAGTTGACCTGCTCACCGAAGTCTTCGACAAAGAGCCAGATCTCACTGTCGAAGAAGCCGCAAAAAGACTCCACGCTAGACACGTCACCGAGGTGGAACTGGACAAGCTCATACGCAAGCAGCTGGACGCCTACGATGGCCATAGGATCCGCTCTGACAAGACCTATCGAAAGCGCGCCGTGCCGAAAATGGTTGGCGAAGTGCTGAACGCCGTCGGCTATTCAGTGGAAGGGAGTAGGATCGCGGACAAGATCGAAGCCATGTTGAAGAAGGAGACTGGCTAGATGCCGAAGAACGTTGAAAAGAACGAGCCTGAAGGTTATCGAGGTGCGCTGCGCGAGCGGCTCGTTCGCGAGGGCATCCGCACGTGGAGCAAAGTCAAAATCACGAAGGGCAACGCCACGTATGAAGGCCTCCTGCTTCCACGAAGCCAGCATACCGCTGACACCTACGTCACACTCAAAGTGGACACAGGCTACAATCTGGGCGTGCTCGTGGACGAGGCCACGCGGATCGAGGAGACAGGCTACCAGAAAGGCCACTACCAGCTTCCGCACGTAGACGTGAAACCCCAGAAAGAGCTGCCAAGCGTCACGCTACTGGGCACAGGCGGCACCGTCGCCTCCCGACTCGACTACCGAACAGGCTCAGTCATCCCTGCATTCACGCCTGAAGAGCTCTTCTCAGCCGTCCCCGAACTCGTTACTAGAGTCAACCTCACACCCAAAACGCTCTACCAGATTCTGAGCGAAAACTTCCGCCCCGAGTACTGGGTGCGCACGGCCGAAGCCATAGCCAAAGAAATCGAAGGCGGCGTCAAAGGCGTCATAATAGGCCACGGAACCGACACCATGTGCACCACAGGCGCCGCGCTCGCATACTTCCTCCGCAACCTACCCGTCCCCGTCGTCCTCGTAGGCAGCCAACGCAGCAGCGACCGCCCAAGCTCAGACGGACCACGAAACATCCTGTACGCGGCCACGCTCGCAGGCCACGAAGATTTCGCCGAAGTCGTCGTTTGCATGCACGGAGGCACAAGTGACAGCTACAACCTCATCCACCGAGCCACGCGTTGCCGCAAGATGCACAGCTCACGCCGAGACACGTTCCGCACACTTGACGACATCCCTCTGGGCAAAATAGATGACTCAGGAATCACGTGGTTCAAAGATGACATCCGTAAACGCGGCACGACCGAGGACTTCCTGTTGGACACGAAGATCGATACGCGTGTAGGCATGCTCTACAGCTACCCGGGCATGAACCCCGACATGCTGGACAGCATGGTTGACAAGGGCTACCACGGCATAGTCATCATAGGCACTGGCCTAGGCCACGTGGGCACCGACATGTTCCCACCTCTTGAACGCTGTCAACAACAAGAAATCCCCGTCGTATTAGTCGTCGAACCCCTGTTCGGCTACATTCACCTCCGCGTGTATGAGACAGGCCGAGACATGCTCGCAAGAGGCGTAATCGAAGGCGGTAACATGCTCCCCAGCGCCGCCTACACGAAGCTAATCTGGGTCCTCGGCCACACGCGCGACATCAAACAAGTCAAAACCCTAATGCAAACCGACATTGCCGGCGAAATCACCCAACGCGAAGGCCCAAGAGGCTTCCTGCTGCTGCAAGGCATAGAACCGGGAATGGACAGAATCCTAAAGAACCTCTGAAAGCCACGCACGGCAGTTCGCAACGGCAGTCAAGCTTTATACGTTTCCGACAAACCAGAGAGTCTGAGAGAAACGATAATCATGCCACCAAGAACGAATCATAAGGGTTCGCCGTTCCTGTCCGAACTTATTTCGCTGAAAGGCAAGAGGGCGCTGATAACGGGTTCGGGGATCGGTAGGGCAATTGCCTACAGGTTTGCCGAAGCAGGCGCTGACGTGCAGCTGGTGGACATAAATAACGCGCGCGCCGGACGAAGTGGCACGTATGGCACTCGTGCTTGCAAGCGACCTGGCAGCCTACGTGCAGGGCACACTCATCGCTGTAGACGGTGGCTTCCTATCTGCATGAGAAATGAGAGATTATGGCTCACCCAGACGACGATCTAAGCTTCTTTCAGCCGATAATCGGCTCGTGGTATGAAAGCCTCAAAGACCCTGAAGAATCCCAGCGGCAAGCGCTACAGGTACTGCTGAGAGGCTACGAGAAGACCAGATACGGACAAGCTCATCACACCTCTGAGATTAGAAGCATGGAAGACTATCAGCAGAACTTCCCAATGATGGATTACTGGGCAATGAACCCTTACTTAGCCGAGGTCCAGAAGGGTGACTACAAGGCTTTTCTGCCCGAGCCTCTGGTGTGCTGGGTGATGACGCGCGGCTCAACAGGTAAGGCCAAGGTTCTGCCCGTCACCCAGACGCATCTGGAGCAGATTTTCACGTGCGGTGCGCGTGCCCTCGTGAACCATGTACTGAGAACGGAAAGCTATGAGCTTCTCGATGGGCATATTCTGAACCTCAATTTCCCTTCCAGCGTACACACCATGGTGAAGGATGGGGAGACTGTGACTTACGGGTACAGTTCCGGTACGTATGCGAGGCTTAACCCGATGCTGGACAGCGTCAGCCTTCTGCCGAGGCAGGAGGACATAGACGCGTTGGGCCCGTCGATAGCCAAGAGCAACTGGGAGAAACGGTTCGAACTGGCCTACCAACAAACACGAAACGCGAACGTGACCGCAACCATGGGAGTAACCCCGATAATCCTGTTCTTCGCCAAATACGTCGAAAAGAAGCACGGCAAAAAGCCCAAAGACCTGTGGAACATCCGCGCCTTGTTCTGCACAAGCGTCCGCAAAATCCAGTTCAAATATGCCCCCATTCTTAGAAAGCACTATGGAAACGTCCCTGTGGTCGAGATCTACAGCGCCACCGAAGGCGTGCTCGCCCAGCAACTCGACGACATGCCCTATGTGACGCCGAACTACGACAAGTACGTGCTCGAGGTTGACACAGGCCACGGTGTCAAGATGTTGCATGACCTCAGGCGAGGCGAATGGGGCAAGCTTATAGTCTCCTCGTGCATGTTCCCGAGGTACGAGATAGGTGACCTGATAGAAGCTGCTGGGAAGAACTACTTCCACGTGATCGGAAGGCGCAATGCTTCGACGCTGCTGGAGCACAAGCTTTACAGGTTGTTCTTCAGCTGGCTCGTCTAGGGCCTTGGGTGCCGCCTGCCTGCCATAGCCACGCCCACAACGCCGCCGACGATGATGATGACGCCGACAACGACGAAGAAGAACGCCCAGATCATTTTTGTGTCAATCGCCTGTGTGATCTGAAGGTACGAAGTCAACCCGATGAATATCAGTACGAGACCGCCGATCAGAGGGCCTAGGAACGAATACCCACGTTTCTCATGCTTTTCACCCTTCTCATTCCTCCCGTCTTTCTCGTTCTTCTCATCTTTTTCTGACTTTTCATTTCTTCTGTATGTCGTTCTCGGTGCAGCAACCGTCTCTGCCTTGAGAGCGGCACCGCACTTCTGACAGAAAGTCATCTCTTCATCAATCTTGCTTCCGCATTTTGGACAGTAGGACATGTCTTTCACTCCACTAGTATACTGGTTCTCTATTTCTGCATCAAGTATTTAAAACATGCTTGGCAAGTTACTGAGAAACGTTATATATGCTATGTCACCAGATAGGCTGAACGAGGAAGCATAATGAACGAGAACTCTTGGAGATTGTCACGAAGGCACCGAGAAGGCCTAGTCAGCGCAGTTTCAGTCGGATTCTTCTTCATACTCGCTGGAACCATACTCCTATCCACGCCAAACTTTATCGATAGGATTACTGAGTTCTTCCGCAACTTCACGACCATACAGGTTCCGGGTATGGGTTCAGTATATCTGCCCGCACCATCGAACCCCTCCTCACACACGGCAATATATTCAGCCTTAGCCCAATTCTGCCTTGTATGGGGCATCTTCTTGATCGCCATGCTGGTTCTGCGGCTAGCGGTCCACTCGCCGCTGAACAAGAAGTCAGACAACGCAGGGGACATCGTCTTCTGGCTTGGAGCATACTATCTTGTCTCTACAATGCTCAATGAGACCACGATCCTCAACGAGGGGCGAGCCTACGAGACATGGTTTTGCTTCTGGGCAGGAATAGTAATGCTCGGAGGCATCTCCTTGATAATTCGTGCAATCGTGCTAGCAACGGCAAGACTAAGAACGTAATCCAACGTCAGCACTGTCCTTTTCCCCAGATTGCGTCAACAGCGCCTTTCTTTGCCTCTGGTCAAAATGCCTGGTTCAGGACAAAAAGGGCGCTACCTCTTTTTCCTAGGTTTCTTGAGTAACCGCTTCTTGGGCAGCTTTGGTTTTCTAACGCGTCTAGCGTCAGCCACACTCAAACCGAATCCCCCTAGGTGTATTTTGCCTCGTTCTATTAAGAATAGCGTGTGCGTTGAAGGCTACATTTTTAAGCAGCAGACACTTGCTACTTTGCCATGTCTGCCGTTTTCCAATTTAACCCCAATTGGTACGTTTTGCTTCTTGCATTCTCCCTTTCATGGCTAGTCTTGTTGCTGGTTCGCAAGGGCCGCGGCGGTAAGAAGGAAGCGAAGGAACAAGCCTGCTTAGCCGTGGCAGGTTCAGTCACCCTGGTCTCTATGGAAGTCTTCGCCATATCTGCGAATCTCTGGAACTACGTACCTGGAAACTGGCCTATAATCCTGTGGCCGACATATCTCGTAGCCATACTCTTCGGATATCAATTGCTTAGATTCATCGAAGAGATCTCCTGATGCCTTTGGCTTCACCTGCCCAATGCAAGTTCAAGCGCATCTTCAGCAGGGCGGAACAAGGGAAAACGGAAAAACGCTCAGCGGTATTGGCCTTGGGCTATTGCTTTTGTTTGTCTTTGAGCTTCAGTAGGTGCTGCGCCCGCAGTGAGAATCTCAAGCGCGCGGCACTGTTGGACTATGGGATGACGTGGGTAAGTGATCCTGAATCTTTATTGTGATTTCATAAATGCTATCTAGATCATGATACCGATACTTATTTCTCAGGATGCTGACTTCTTCACAGTTTTTCCTCATTCCGATCAGCGTGTCGAAAGCCTTCGCGTCGCACGAGCAGGATTCTGTTTACCTTGCGTATGAGCGTTTCGCGCTTTCATCGGTACAGACCCCGATTGCTTTCATGAGAGGGGAAAGGAGGTGACAACGATGAAAAACGGAATCAAGGTTAAGGTTGGGAAATTTCTCACCGAACACCCGAACGTCACGTTTGTGGCGTTTGCTTGTGCGCTGCTTGGAATGCACAATGCGCTCATGTTGTAGAGCCATTGAGAATCTGTCGAATCTTCCGCTGCTGTTCATTGCTCTCGGTGCCCTAGCTGCAACTACAGGCGGCCTGACGTTCTTTCTTCTGATAGCACAACTACCTAACATAGTAGCTGCATTCCTCGTCTTCGTCGTATTGATACTGGCAGCGCTTGCCTCAGCGAAAAGAGAATACGGTGCTACTTACTCGTAGACAAAGCAGAATTGCCATCCAGACTGCTAGCACGACGGCCCTTCAGAAAAAACGCAGTTCCCCTGATCATCCAAGACACGCATAAGGAAGCCTCTTTTTTTTTCCATATTTCCTTTTTAGCGCGCGCACTGTTAACGCTTTTCGAGAGCCCAACTGTATTTCTTTCTCAAGGTAGCAGGATAGAATTTCTCCAGACTGAAATCCACTTCGTCAGCCCATTTAGCGTACACCTTTGGATCAATGTAAGACTTGAGTGAGGTGCCCAAATTGTATTCCCGAGTCTCTCTTGTCAGTCTTATGTCAAGCTTGCTTTTCTCGATCCTCTTGCGAAGCGCCTCGGTCTTCTTTCCCTGTTGTTCCTTCTCCTTCAACTTTGTCTCAAGCTCCTTGAGCAAAGCTTCCTTCTTGACGAGTCTCTCATTGAAGTTTGGAGGAATCTTTCGTTTGTGGTTGGCCACTTTTGCGCCTTCTAAGTTCGCTATCTTGGCCTCAAACTTCTTCACGTAATCCGCATCCTCCTTCTTCACTCCGCACTTTCTCAGTTGTTCCTTGACAATCTGCGTGCACTTCCAAGTTCTGAACACCTTCGCCGTCAAGCCTTTCATCACTTCTGTAAGGAATCTGGTGACTTTCTTTGAGTCGATTCCTTCGAAGAGGTATTCCTTGCATGTTTCTGAGTAGTGTCTGATGCCCTCAATGACGGCAGGCGGGGCTTTCATCTTGCTGACCCACCGGACTGAGTCTTTCCCCAAGAAGTCAAAGTGCAGAGTGTCACCCTCTATCCTTATGTGTTCAGGTCTGAGGGTTATGGCGCCAACGGTGTCAGCCTCCTCAGGGTCCTTCTCATCGCCGATACGGATGTTCAGCTCAAGCAGCAGCCAACCGACTGTCGCTATCTTTCTTCGTTCGTCGTCTTTGGCATTCAGGTTCTTCATTAGGTGCGCTTCGACTCTGGGGATTTCCTTGCCCAGCTTTTCAGCCTTGATGAACTTCTCTTTTTCTCGGTCCTGCTTCAGAAAAGCGGAATCTGAGAACCAGACATACTTGACTTTTCCGAACAGCTTGTCCGTCCATTTGGCTAAGAACATCTTGTCGGGGTTCCAGACAACATCCTTCCAGTTTCCCGGCGGCCTGGGATTTTCAGGAGACAAGTTGAGGGTTATGTCCTCTTCGGCAGGTCCTTCCTTCCGTTTTCCGCGTTTCGGATGATCCCCTCTCCCGGCGAACAAGCAGGAAGGCTCAGCAGTCCAGTTGGCAATCTCCATCTTCATTCCGTCAACGTAAGCGTAGCCGAACCTTTCCTTCAGCTTCTCCCTGCTAGCCTTTCTCTCTTGGGTGAGCCTCTTCTTTTCTTCTTTGGTCATGCTCAGCTCTTTCTCTTGTTCCCGCCTCAGGTAGGCCACAATCTCCGAAAGGTCGATATCCCCGTTGCCTTTGGACGTCTCGCCGATAAGGAACTTGGCTTCGTCTCGGTCAATGCTCGCCAAGTGTCTGGTTGAGAAGGGTTCGATAATGCTCATGCTGGGGTTTTCGAGTTGCAGTTCCTTCAGGAATTCCTGAATGAAGTTGCGATAGTAGACCTTGTCGGGTGGGGACGTTTGCGACTGAGCCTTCCTCACCCATGCCACGGCCATTTGCTCAGACTTCGGCTGCAACTTCACCGCGTGGCCATCGATCTTTATGGAGAACCCTTTGAACTCGTATTGTGGAACGTAGATGCCATTGTGGCGCAGGCTTTTCATGACGTATTTCATACACTTGGCCTCGACGAAGAGGCATGCTTTCAGACAGCTCGCATTTTGGGGTGCTACAAACTCGCCTTTTGTTTTCGCTCGAGTTTCTTCTTCATCTATTGCGCTTGCTTAAATACTTGTCTTCCTAGCTACGCGCTGTCTCCGCAGGGTCACGTGCAACTCATCAACGATTTTCCGGTCAATGTATCCTTTGTGCGGGCGAAAACCGCCTGCGAACCCGTGGGGAATGTGGAGTAGTTCATGTATTATCGTCTTCTCCTTATCAGTCTCGGACAAGCGATCGTAGCGTTCGGAGATCACCTCGATCACGTATGAAGGTGGCAGGTTAAGAGCCTCCTGCCATATCTTGCCCAAGCCGTGGATACGAGCAATCACCCGCTCGGACACTGATCCCTTGCTTCTGAAGCAGAACACGAACTGCGGAACAACGTGGAAAAAATCGAGGCAGGTCACGATCTCGTCTGCCAGCTTCTTCACGTCCGGCGCGTCGACATACTCGATAGGCATGCCACTGTCACCCCATCATCTTACTATCTATTCGTGATAATATGGCTATGAACCTTCTGCCAAAAACGCATGCAATAGAATGCCTTCAGGACATCCGCTACAAATACGCAAATGACACATCCGCGCGCGCTCCTGAACGCCTGCTGGATGTGCTCAGTCAGAGTGCTTGCGCATGACGAGGAATACAATGTCACGTTTCTTCGTGAACCCGAGCGCTTCATACATATGAATGGCTGGGAAATTGTCCGCTTTGACGAACAGACTCAAAATGCGATCTTCTGATGCTAAAGCCGTGGCCAGTGTGGAGGTGCAGGCGCTTGCGAATCCGCGGTTTCGGTAGGCCTCGTCGGTGACTATGTTGCCAAGCTGAGCGATCTGCGGCGCGACCAAGTGCACACCAGCCGCGCTGACGATCTTTGCATCCTGCTTGATGCAGTAGTAGGGTCCAGCCTCGAACTGGATAGGAGCCCAAGCCTCTGAATGATGGTCAGCGTAGAATCTGTCCAGCATTTCAAGGTCACATTTCCTGACCCTAGATACTCCGAGACAAAGCTCACTGGGGCTATTTGTGTTGCGGGCAACCATCCGTTGCTCTAGGCGTCGCCCCGGAGAGGTCGCATGCTTCTCAAATAGATAGGCGTCTTCAGGTGAGCAGAGAGAGATGAAGTCGCCTGAGATCTGACACAACGCCTTTTCAATCAGCGCTCGCTTCGTTTCAGCCGTTCCAGTGCTGAAGACAATGCTTGGCGTCGGAAACGCACGGTATATGCTGCATGCTCCGGTCAGCCGTGAACCTTCATAGGCAATGTACACATCGCTTACGCGAAAAAGAGGCTCATAGACGTCACCGAGAACCAGAACATTGGCAACGGGGTCACTAGCTAAGAAAGCTCTGCAGGCTCTACACGAACTGGTTGAGACGCATCTTTTGACCTGTAACATGCCAGTGACACAACCGCAATTGTTACAGTGCCATCAAACTCTCAATGGCGAAATGGCTTTCAAGGATTTTGCTCCACTTCCACTAATCCCTGAGTACTTGTCCGTTCATTCACGGCTTTGTTCGTCCGCTTTCGCCGAGCACGAAAGAAAGCTTGCGTGCGCGCCGCATCATCTCCATATCTTCAGACCTCGTGTTGGCCTTGAGCTTGACGAAGCTCAAGGACATGAGATCGAATCCCAGCCTGAAGTCCGGGATCGTGGTGCATTCGCGGATGTACACTTCCTTCGCGTCCGCTCTTAACGTGCGCTGGTCTAGTGTTGTCTCTCAGGACTGGCCTATTCTCTCAGCTACTTCTCCCAATGAGCTGCATTGCAAGGAGCGCCTATTTGCTTCAATTAGCCAGTCTCCCATATCGGAATATGACCCTGTGTGAACTGTTGTTTGTTCCAATTCCAAATGATCACCACGATAGTCAAATCTCTTCTTGCATCTTGGGCAGGAGACTGGCATGCGTTCCCCTCGTCTGGCCCAAACATATTTGCAACAAGGGCAACGCAATGCAATATAGGTCATCAAGTCCCTATTACTCCTGTTATCACTATTACTCCTACTATCATTTAGCTATAGCGCGCGAGATCCCCTTTTTCCATTTTGTCTTTCTCATATGGTCGCCTCTTAAGTTCAGCAATACTGATTCGTGAGCAATAGACACAGGAGTTTCATAGCGCGCGGGAGTATGTAAGCACGATTGGAGACACTCAGGTGTACAGGAAACGCAAGTAAGGGTCAAAAGTGCGGAGGGTCTGTTGAAAAGTGCGGGGGGTGGGACCCCCACCCGAGTTTACCGGTAAAAATACGCTTAAGATATGTTTGCCAAGAGCCAAAAACTCTCCAGAGCTATCTAATCTCTGGGGTGGTTCACTGGTTTTCTCTTAAGTGCTTCGGTGTTCTATGTGGCAGAAAAGGGGGAGTTAGATTTTGTTTCGTGTGGCGAGGGTTCTCCTCTTTCTAAAGACAATAGCCTAAAGACAATAGCCAAGAGCAGAATTGTCATCGTGAATGCAACAAGAATCGTTG
>CAYHAK010000011.1:0-32309 GCA_964354625.1 uncultured Candidatus Bathyarchaeia archaeon | reverse complement strand
GACCAATCACGGTACCATACGGCGACGGTAGCATCGTCCTTGAATGCAAGATCGTGCCGAAACATACGTTCGTCGGACAAGGTCATGTCTTCACCAACGCACTCTATTTGTGCCACACTGACTGCTTCCTGCAATATGACCCGCAACACATTCTCGCAATTGGGCTTACGACTTAGATTGTGTGGTATGTGATACGTAAATCCTAAAAGGAGCCACCACGCATCTATATGATGGGATAGTATTGCAGGACAAGGCGCAAAAGGGCAGGGCAGGCAACTTCGCTTTTCGCATGAGAATGGGCGAATATGAAGTGGAAATAGAGGGAGCCCGTGACGAGGTTCTGAGAACCATCGAGGACTTGCCTAGACTGATCACGAACGTACACAAGGCTTTCGAAACCGCAAAGCCAAAGACGGTGGCAACGTTGACGGTCAAGACGGAAGCTGCGAGGCAGGAGACTAAAGCGCAGAACTATCCAAAGGTGACAGCCTCCGGAAACTGCGACGAAGCCATACTGAGAACTCTTGGCACTGACTGGGGAAAATGGCGACCCAGAACTCAAGAGGAGCTCAGAGAAGTGCTGAAGGCCAATGGAATGAGTTTCCAGGGGCGCATGTTGCCCAACGTTCTTGCCGAACTTGTTAAGAAAGGGAAGGTGAGGCGGTGGAACACGGACGCGGGTTTCGTTTACATTTTGGCTGAGAAAGAGACGTTGGGCGTCAGAGGCGAGGCCCGATGAGGAAGGTTGAGGCGAGGATAAAGACTCCTTTCGGCGAGATCGTTATAGAAGGTGAAAACCCGCAAGAAGTACTCAGCACGATCGAGACCTTTCCGGAGAATTTCATGGAGAAAGTGGACAACTTCGTCACGAACAGGCTGATGCCTTCAGGCATTCAACTGAAGGGCATAGTCGAGTCCACGACTGAGGGCCCTGTGATAGTAACGCGTGAATCGCTCACGCACTACGAAGCCATAGGTTTGACACTGTATGCCTCTGAGGACAAGAAGAACACGGCAGCGCAGATGGTCAAGCTTCTGGAGTCGAGCGGCATAAAATGTATGGTTCCTGGTCGCTTGAACGAGATGACTAAGAGAGGCCAAGTGTTCAAGCCTGATCCGAACAGACCTGAGTTCAAGCTTACCGTTCAAGGCGAAAGATGGGTTGAAGACGATGTTCTCTCCCGACTCAGAGGCAAGACAGGTTGACCGGCGAAACAGACGACTTGACGGCCCAAGTCAGATTCAAAGGCGTTGAAAAGACTTTCTCGGGTACACCTGAACAAGTTTGGCTGCTGCTGAGCAAGTTTTTCGGCGATTTCCTTCCAACCTTCGAGACAGCCAAGAAGCTGCTTCTGAGTGTCGATGTGCAACGGCTTGCTAAGGATTGCGAGGGAGTGATTGCCTTCTCGAAGGAAGGCCCAAACTTCATGGTTGCCAGAGAGAAGCTGACTGACAATGAGACTCTGACACTGTGGCTACTGGCGAATTACGTGGGCTTTCAACTGGGCGCAACCAAAAAAGAAACGGTCTCAAAAGAGGAACTACAGATCAAGCTCGGCAAAAACCCAAAGATCGCAAGCACCCGCCTTGGCGAGCTTGTGAAGAACGAGACGGCAAGCAAGACTGCCAACGAGGAATACAGGATCACAACCATGGGCATAGTGCAGATGCAGAAGGAGATTCTGCCAAAAATAAAGGCAAAGACAGGCTAGCTAGGTTGCAGTCTTGTATCTGCTAAGAAGAGAACAGCCCGAACGATTCAGTCATTGAGAACATGAATGAGTCTTGGTTTTTGGATGGCACTCAGCGATTTGTTTTGGCGAGCATTCTCCGCTCTTGGGTTTCCTTTCTCGCGCGCGCTAAAGCCAAAGTGATTATGAATATTACTCGAGATGCTATAATAGCTCTGACTTCATTAAACCATGACTTTTTTATAACTGCTGACAAATGCCTTTTTCGGAGCTGATAGCGCGCGCGTTGATGTTGTAGTCATCGCCAGAAACGCCAGCGGTTCATTTGTCGGAAGCAAGAACAGCGATGTCTATCACTATCCTAGCTGTGGTTACGCTCAGAGAATCACAGATTCGAATAAGGTGTGGTTTTCAAGCAGTCAGGACGCGCGCGCTCATAGCTGAACAAGAAGAACTTATCAGGATAGTACGAGAGGTGAAGGAGTGATGACGAATTTCTTCAGGGTTGCCAGCCTTTCCATTATGATTCTGCTTATCGTGTTGATTGTGTGGATATTCCTCTTCCTTCCCATCAAGGTAGACAGTCAGAACTTGTTCACTTTGGTCAATGGGTTGACTGCGTCAACGAGTGTGATTGTAGCTTTCTCAGGATTGATCATTGGAGTGATGTTCCGTGAGGCAAGCGAAGAAAGAGACAGCTACATTAAGCTGTTTCTCTTCTGGGCCATTTCGATGTTGGCGATTTCGCTTACGATACTCTGGGTGACGTACAGTTTCCTAATCTTGGGAGAAGAGCTGACCTCGATAGCTGTGAAATTGGGACTGACCAGTCTTCTCATGGCACTATGCACATTCTGCATCATCTTGATAGTCTTTGCCGAGCAATGAGTATTGATATAGAGAAAAAAAAGGGGAAGCATCTATTGGATCATAGACAGGAAGGAAAGAACAGAAAACGAAAGAAGATAGATGGAAATCCGGGAGCCCTGCAAAAAGAAAGCAGGGGTTAAGAGAAAGGAATAGCTCTACAACGCGCGCTCTCCTCAATTCCCTATGGATCTGATTTGTTATCTTGCTTTCCTGGGGCTATCTTCCAGCGAAGAACAGAAGAAAGATTTTTGAGTGAAATCCAATATCAATGCTACAAGGCATCCGATTGAGTCAACAAATCAACTACGGCAAAATAGGCTTTAACGTTCAAGAAGCTGAAAAACAAGGCAATTTCGCATTGGAAAAGAACGTTAGTGTGTCTTATATTCCGTTTCAAGTCTTCCGTTTTCATGTTTTCAAACAGATTCAGAGAGGAGACACGATTGTCAGAGCTAACGTTTTCGGCTATGTCTTTGTGAATCCTATGAAGGGGATAATCAATCATGCCTGCTATGCTGAAAACGACTATCCCCATTGCAACGCTTTCAAAGACCACCCTCTAACAAGAGAATGCGTTAGAGTGATGGACGATAGGGCTTTTGAAGACAAGCCACTTCAAGGTCAGAATCTTGCCACTCCCGAAATGATTCCGACTGAGAAACTCCAAAAAGACGTCTTCACTTGGATAACTCAGAACCTCATTGTCACCAAGAGATATACAATTCAATCAGCGCAAGGCTATGATTCTGGAGAAAGAGAAGCTAAACTAATGTTCAAGAAGAAGGATGTTCAGGAATTCAGTTCTGCCGGGGTTTTTGCCGTTCCGCTCTTTCACTTATCCTATAAACATGCAGATTCTACGAAGAGTTACAAGAGAGATGTTCTGGGATATTCTGGGGAAGTCATTCAAGATGATTTGAGGTGTTCCAAGACCAAGACGTTCGGAAGAGAATGCGGAGATTTCCCCGACAATGTTTGCTCAGTTTGTGGAAATCCAATCTGTTCTGAGCATTCAAAACAATGTGAGAAGTGCGGAACGTTTCTCTGTAAAGATTGTGCAGTATCAAAAGGACTAATCTCTAAGCATTATTTCTGTTCTAAGTGTGCCTAGAAGAGTCTTCTATCACTCGTTTTTGATTCCTTCACTCAGTTCTGAAAGTGATTCTTTTGAGGAAGGTTTTCGCTTGAGATTCTACCTTCGCCTCTGGATGGTTCTTTTTGAAGCACTCCTCACAAATAGCCTTAGGCTGAGGGAAGATGCCTTTGACTTCTATGTAGCAAGTTTCTCCTTTCTCGACTTTCTTCCCGCATTCATGACATGTGTCAGAAAACCAAGCATTCCCTTTATTCCATCCCATTTTTGGCTCCTCGATTTCCCATGGTTGCTGTGCGAATATGAGATTTCTTGAATCGTTCACTAGAACGCGCGTGCTCAAGAGGGAAGAAACTGTCTCTTTCAAGGCCAAATCCATCTGCTCAACGGTGACCCTCACACCAAGCCTGTTCAATGCTCTCGCCAAATTCACACAACACGCTACCGTCCTCCTTTCACTGTCGCCATCTCTTTCAAAAACAAGGTCTCGCGCGCGCGATCGAAGGTGACTGCCTTGACACGTGGATTGCGCGTCGTCAATGTCAATATCACTATCACCTTTTGCATTCGGGTTGCTGATCATATGTCTTGTGCTTCAGTGGTCTTGTTGAAGGTCATACATAGTATGCGATCCCACGAATGCCGTTGCCTGCTCTTCGTCTTTTCGTGAGGAGAAAGGCTGTGGTCAACGAAAGAATCAGCAGGGGGATCAGTGTGCCCTGCGGGAATTCTGGGATTACGCTGACGATGTAGTTTGCCGTGCAAACGTTGTCGACAGTGTCTGTTTCGTTCGGAACCTTGTCGGCCTCCACTCTTATGACGTAATTACCCAGTGCCTGACCCGCTGTGTCCCAAAGAAAAGTCAACACGACAGATTCCTGACTCACCAAAGTCGCCTCCTGCGTCTGGATTAGCGTCAGGTTTGTGTACGCGGTCACATTGAAGGTTTCCGCGTATCCTCCTTGATTCTCCACGGATGCGTTGATCCGCAATGTCAAGCCCTGTCCCACCGAAGTCTCGGACACGCATACATCTGTTACTGCAACGTCGTGGAACAAAGGAAGCACTTGTATTTGGGTCAAATGCGGGATCAGATACGGATGATCAACCACAGTCAGGTTGTAGGTTCCAGGCGTCAATGGCGCTCTGAAAGTGGCTGTTCCGCTGCTATCGGTAAGGTTGAGAGCGGACCACACCATCCCGTCACCTTCGCTTCTTGAGAGGCATATTTTCGCGTCTTCTCTCGGCCCGCGTGACGGGTAACTACCTCCGCTAATGTAACTCGTCAAGCTCACATTCACAGAAAAGGTGACCCCCGCGCTCACGTTACTGGGTACGGAAATATCGTAGAACGTTGATGTATCGCTGGGCTTTTCTGGCCAGATTTGCAGGCTAGGGTCGCCGAGTAGGTTGAAACCTAAGCATGTGGCCATGTGCATCGAAGTCGGTACGCTTCCGTCCCAGGATGTCTCCCTGTAGGCTCTCTTTGCTTCGAATAGGGCTGCGCCTAATCCCCATTTTGCAGGGGCATAGGCTGTAGGAGAGCCTGTCTGATAGAGTTTCGAGAAGGTGAGGCTGGCGAGCCTGTCTGACAACGTGTCAAGAACGGCAGGCCTATTCTGCGGCGCACCGGCGCAGTACGTATACCAGCTTGCACTTGAGCACCCGATGAAGCCCACCACGCCTCCACAACTGGAAGGATCTGCCAGAAGCAGCTCCTCGCCTAGACATTTCGTTCCCGGGCTTGCGAGATCCGTCTGGAACGAGCCGGCGTGACAGGCATCAGCAAACCAGAACGGAAGCGCGAAGCCGTTCCTCAAATGGGGCACGTCAGCATTCTCAAAAAACGCATCGTCCCAGTATCCAGGCGAGCCAGACGTTCTTCCCTGCAGTGACTGAGTGTTTCCGTGGCTGACGGACAACACGCCGGAAAAGCCTGCATTGTTCATCTGGTCGATTATGTCGGCAGCGGTAAGGTAGTGAACGCTGTTAAGGTTGCCGTAGCCGGATGACCATATAATGGGATTGTTGTTTGTGTTGTAGAGTGTAGTCGCTCTTGGTATAGGCCCTGTGGATCCGAACCACCAGTTCTCGCAGCTACGCTTGATCGATTCCGCAACGTACGCTCCATCCTTCCAGACAGGAACAAACCCCTCGCCGTTGTCCAAGATTGCACCGAGAAAAAGCATCCTGTGCTGCCATCCTGCGCGAGCTTGCTGGAGGGCGGTGGTGTGCCTTTCGTAAGTTACGGTCTTGTTGACGACGTTTCTGAGCTCTTGCACGGTATTTACGGGAAACCGGCCTACGTAGACTTCTGGGTTCCAGTCCGTTTCGTCCACTGCAGGATTGACGTATTGCTTAGTTGTTGGATAATAGAAGTCGGCGTAATACTGGTCAGTAGCATAACTGTAGTTCTCCCCTGATATTGTGACATTGTAGAGGTAGGTTGGGACATATTTGATGTCGCCTGCGAGCAACACGTATCTCAGCGTGTTTTCGCCTGTCGTACAGTTGTTGCTTTTCCAGAAGTCTATTATGTATTGCCTGATGCTTGAAGCGTTTACCGATCCGTAGGTGCGGGAGATTTCGGTCAGATTGGCCACTTTCACAGCCTGGCAATTGACCGGATAGCCGCTGGAATATTGCAGGCCTTCCCTCGTTTTCCATTCCACGAAAGGGTGCAATGCACCAATCCAGCTTTCATCATCCGGCACAACAATCAGATACTTATAGTACGGCCCAGAACTGCTTGCCTCAGCTCCTTGCGCACGAGTAATAGGCGGGATTCGCGAACAAGCTGTTCCGCCGCAGAGAAGCATGATCAAAAGGATTGCGAGTTTCCTCATCGCAACAATTCCACGGCTCGGATTACTGGCTCGTAATCTATATAAGAGTTTGTAACCCAAGCGTTGCCTATTGAGGTGGCCTTTTCTGCGCGTACTGATATCTTCGCGACCTGCCTTCTCTGGTCAGTACGCCGTCCTTGACGAGGTCAATCAAGGCATGGGCAACGGCCGTGCGGTCGTAGTGGAAGCCTCGCCTGGCCATTTCATCGTGGACCTCGCTCAAGCCCTTCGGCGATGTGAAAAACTTCTCCTGCCAGAGTTTCTGAATAATGCCCTTGCAGGTTTCGGCTCTCGGCGGTTGTGGCGGCCTTTCCGTCATGAACGCGGTTTCTTTGAGTTTCTCAGTTACCGTTGAGAGGATTTTGTCGACCGTGGGCTGTAGCTGGTCTTCTTGGCATTCTATTTCGAATTCGACCTCGCCGACCTTCATCTTGACGCGTATTGGCGGCTTGTTTTCTTTTTCTGTCACTGTTTCACCTTATTGTCTATTGTATTGTACATCTTGCACATGCACAACACTTAAATATGTCCTGCATCGCTTATTGGCTATTGGTGAATCATGTGATTGAACAATACACTATTGCTACAACACCGAAATATAACTTTCCACAACCCACCATAGACACGACCCTCCCCCAACGATTAATAGAGCTGAGCCTACACTCACTACGACACGTCCAGAACCAGCCCATTCAACTAAATCAACAAACCTGTCAACAAGCCAACAATATCGAGATCATGAATAGCACATACTTCAAACCGCAGCCAATAGCGTTAAGGCCAAGGCACGAAGCCTGCATCGTGGCCGCAACAGACACTTCAAGTATCAAGATCGGCGAAACACCCACCGGAATGCTCGTCGCCGTCAGAGGCGCAAACGTCTGGAAGGAAAACAAAAACTATCGATACTCAAGGCTTGGGCCGTTCATATTCCACATCACCGAAGACAACAAGAGAGACGTTTACACGATGCTGCAGAGAGCATACTTCGGCATATCGCATGACGGCAGTCACATGAATTTTCCCAACATAATGCAGATGCCTATGAGGATTGCAGGCCTGCTGGAGCGCTGGCTGCAAACCATGCTTTCGAAGACTGTGAGCAAGGGGCTAATCCTTTTCGACGGTTCTCTGACATCAGGCACGGGCGACACGCCAATACAGCTCATGAAGGAGATACTGGCCACCGCGAGGAAAAGGGAAAACGTTGTCTTGGCTTTTTCGAAAATGACAAGCCTCAGGCTGAACGGCCGCCTCATCACAGACGTGCTGCCCGAAATCAGACCGCCCTACTTGCTTGAGATGAACGGCGTAAGGACTAAGCCTCCGATCCTCTTGCTGGGAGACATCTACGTGGTCCGTTTCAGTAAGGAAAAATACGCCTTCAGGCTTGACATAGACCGCGAAACCGCTTACGACGAGCGGCTTGCAGCCGTTGAAAGGCTCTTGTGGAACGAATCACTCTCACAGAGCTACCCTGAAACCCTGCGGCTTGCACACATTCTGTGCACGTTCACAGCTAACGAAGTCATCGCCATGCAACACTTTGCAGTGCGCAGGTATGGGCATCAGATAATCAACAGACCAGACATGCACAGGGTCTTGTTCGGTCCGTTCGGCAAAGGAGAGATCTATTCATGAAGCTGTACAAAAAAGAAGGCAACATACTCCAGATTTTGAGCTTCCCAAACGAGACAGTGGAGAAGGGCGACTACCTGCTTGTCGAGGACGCGGAGGCAGGGAAAGGCCTGGTTGTTCAGGTGATCGACGTACAGTTCGCAAGCGTCCCCGGAGTCCTAGAAGAACTGCTCCGCAGCCTGCCCGACGGAGGCGAAGTCATGCAAGGCGAAGACTTCGACCCCCTTGAGATTGCTCCGCACATAACGTACATTCAAGACGCAAGCCTAGTAATCTGCAAAATCCGAGCCACCGTCGAAAACGGCAGCCTCAGCCCCAGCAGCTCATGGCTACCCTCCCGTTCGCAGTCAACCATAAAGAAGCTTACAATACCGACACTGCTCAAGCTTGCAAACGTCGACGGCAAGCTTCCAATAGTCTTGGGCGGAACGAAAGATTCCTCGCTTCTTACCATAGACGCGTCGCTTTTGGATGGAAGGCTAAACATAATCACTGGCAAGAAGGAAACTGGCAAATCGCATCTGTCCAAGCTGCTGATGGCCAACCTGGTGGGATTCAAGGCCACGGTCGTGGTGTTCGACCTGAACGGCGAATACTCAGGCTTGGGCGTTACATCCGACGGAAAAAGAAACGCCTACTACGACAAAACCCACATGCTGACGCCTTCTCAGAACTTCAAAGTCGCCTTGAAACAGCTCAACCTGCACGTCCTGTTGGGCATTCTGATTCATGCCTTGCATTTGCCTGGAACATCCGCAAGAGAGTTCAGGCGGATATGGCAGGCGCTAAAAGAAAAGGACAAGCTCACCCTGCACGAGTTGGGCGAGACCATTCCCCTCTGGCAATGTAATCAGCACGTCCGCGATGCCCTTTTTTCCAGATACCATTCTCTCATCAATTCTGGCTTCTTCACAGACAATTCCGCCGAGGCCACGCTGCTTGAAGATTGTCTGTTCAAGGCGAAAGAGCAGGGCGGCGCCGTCATAATCAACCTCCGAAACACTTCCACGATAGACAGGCAAATAGTCGTCGAATACGTTCTCGGCAAGCTCGTGGAAATGTTGACAGGCTGGAAGCTAAAGGCCACGTTCCTGTTCGCCGAAGAGGCACACCTATACCTGCGAGAAACCTACTGGGACGACATAGTAACACGCATGAGACACATCGGCATCTTCACCACATTCATAACAAACCAGCCGGACACCATACGCGAAAACATCTACCGGCAGGCCGACAACATATTCCTCTTCAACTTCACCAACGAACACGATCTCGATGTGGTTTCGCGCGCTGCCAGAGTAGATGCAGAGACAGTGAGATCAATAGCCAGAGACCTGCCTCCGCACCACTGCCTCACACTCGGCAAAGTCGTGAAAGACTTCCCAATGGTCGTCAAAGTAAAGGCTCTAGACATCAAGACCATGGGAGAAACAAGGCTTTTCTTCAAGGACACGAATTGAGCTTCTACAAGGACTTTGTCTTCCTTCTCCCATAGACTCGCCCTATTCGTATCTCAGCGCATCTACCGGTTTGAGCTTGGAGGCCCGCCAAGCCGGATAGAGTGCAAAGACTGCGCTGACGCCCACGCCGAAGGCCAGAGCCAGCAAAGCCACTTCTGGGGTAAGGAGAGGAGTTATCGTCATCCTGCCTGTGGTTGCGGCTTGATTTCCCTGCATTATGCCTCCTCCCCTGAAGACAGCTGCTACCACGTTTGCCAGAACCCAGCCTGAGGCTATCCCGACCACGGCGCCCATCAAGCCGATTATCACCGATTCGCACAGGAAGACCAGAAGCACGGTTCGGCCCTTCATCCCCAGAGCCTTCAGTATACCAATCTCTCTTGTGCGCTCCATCAATGAGACAATCATGATGTTCATTATGCCTATCCCCGCCACCAGAAGCGAGATCGCTGCAATCCCTCCCAAGAAAAGCTCTATGATTGAAAAGACACTTGACAGAGTGGCAAGCACTGCCGTTGAAGACACGACAGAGATTTGCCCTTTGAAAGCTTCTGTCTCTTCTATGGTCTTAGTTACACTGTCAATCGTAGCTTGATCACTATTCTTCAGCTTCACGATTATCATACTGCATTCACTGGTTCCAAAGAAGCTTTGCGCTTGGGAGATCGGAACGTAAACGGAGGAATCAGAAGGTCCTCCGATGCCGAAGCCACCGATCTCCTTCAGAACAGCCGTGACACTGCCTGTGTAGTTCTCTGCTTTGGGCGGGCGTGCAGTAGCGTTGACCCAATCGATCTCGGCAGTATCATTCACATTGCAGAGTATTGTCGCGTTTTTCCATGGGTCACTTATTCGCTTGCCCACCACAACCGTTTCGTTTGCAGGGCTCAGAGGTATGTTACCACTCTCAGCCACGAAAGTGCTGCTGTAGATGCTTGTGTAGTTGGCGAAGTCCACGCCTACGATAGTGGTGGTGATTCGTGTTTTCGCGTCAAATGTGACGTTGCATGTCCGCCGGATTATCGCAATTGACATGTCGACGTTTTCCAATTGGTTGATTGTCTGCGTGTCGGTGACCAGCAATTTGAAGCCGGAGTCTGCCCCGCTTCCTCCGCCAAAACCGAAGCCTCCTCCTGCACCTCCACCTGGGGAAACGATCAGTGTGTCGGTTGCGAATCCGGCTTCAAGCTGCTTGGTTATGGTGGCTTGCAGTCCCTGAGTAATCGAAAGCAAAGCAACGATAGCTGCGATACCGATGACTACTCCCAGAGTGGTCAGGCCCGCGCGGAGCTTCCTCAACCTTATTGCCCCGAAAGAATATGCAAGAACGTCTCGCGATCTCATCTCAGTTTACAACCTCCTCGACTACTTCCCCGTCAAACATGCGGATGATCCTCTTCGATTCTCCAGCCAAACGCTGGTCGTGAGTCACCATTATAATGGTTACATTTCTCTCCTCATTGAGTCTCTTGACCAAACCCATAATCTCGCCAGCTGTCTTTGAATCTATGTTTCCCGTCGGCTCGTCCATCAAGAGAAATCGAGAGGCGTTTGCCAAAGCCCTCGCAATGGCCACCCTTTGCTGTTCGCCGCCGCTCAATTCCGCCGGCTTGTGGTTCATCCGATCTTTCAAACCCACCAATTCCAGAAGGTCCTCGGCCCGCTTTCTTCTCTCAGCGCTACCCATGCCAGCTATCGACATAGACAACTCGACGTTCTGTCTCGCTGTAAACCTCGGTATCAGGTTGAAGAACTGGAACACAAACCCGATTTTGCGTCTGAGATCTGCCAGTTGGTTGTCGTTCAGGGTGGAAATGTCGATGTCTTCAATCAGCATTTTCCCGCCTGATGGCTTGTCGAGTGCTCCGATCATGTTTAGGAGTGTGGATTTCCCGCTTCCTGAAGGCCCTAGAATGGAGACAAAGTCTCCGCTCTCGACTTCTAGACTGACGCCGCGCAGGGCATCGACTGGGACTTTGCCAAGCATGTAGGTCTTCTTCAGATTAACGGCCTCAACGATTTTTGCCAAAAAGGATCACGCATCCTTATTCGTTCGCGCACACGCGCGCGCGATACTTAAGCTTTATGTTGGAAAAAGAGGCTTCGCCTAATCAATCAACGTGCCAACCCGTTCGCCTCTAACGGCTGCAAGAAGGTTTTCAGGTTTGAATCCGCTCACGGCTACCATCTTGATCTTTGAACGTCTCAGGATCTTGGCTGCCTCTGGGTCGATGATCTGATGTATTCCGGCCTTGTGTTTGTCTTGCGAAAGCACGCTGGGCAAATCCTCGAAGGTCAGATGGTCAAGCTTGACGGCATCCGCATATTTTCTCGGGTCTTTGTCGTAGACGCCATCCTGATCAGTGGCCTTGATCAGCAGGTCGGCTTTGGTTTCCTCAGCCAATAGCGCCGCAACTGTGTCGGTGGTCATGCCCGGCTTCAGGCCTCCCATAACGGCTACTTTGTCCTGCTGCAAACAACTTGCAGCTTCTTCAACGGTAAGTGGGACATTCACGCAGCCTACGGTTCCTAGTTTCCTCAGGAAAAGCTGGGCAAAGATTCTTGATATGGATATTGCGATTTCGTCTTGAGCCTTCTCATCGAGGCCCACGTCCTCCGCTGCCTTGATGAGCTCTCGTGCATAAGTGCCACCGCCAACAACGACTGCAACATCGTGTCCTTGCTTTTTGAGTTGTTCCAGCAAGAGTGTGTACTTGCTGATCAGAGCCGAATTGACAGGCGAGGCCACTACTGAGCCTCCTATCCTTATGACGATCCGCATTCATTGCACCTTTCAGCGCATACTATACAACAGGCTTGAGCTAAAACACTTTGCAGGAATTCGGTCAGACCTTGCTGCGCTTCTTTGCTCTTGCTTTGCGGATGCTGGGTGCGCGCGGTCTTGGAAGAAAAAATGAAAAAGGGTGTGGCGTTAGCCGATATGCTTTGTTTGCGTTGTTCTGTTCTGTGTTTTTTTTGTCTACTTTTTGCCGAGCGTTATTTCCATTATTGAAACCATTCGCGACCTGTTTTCGCCTTCTCTTGGTGGCATCTCTTCTGTTCCAATGGATATCTTGTTGACGGTCAGGTCCTTGAGGAAGCGGCTTCGTGTTATTTCGGCCACGTCTACTGCGGTGGTGATTGCTTGTCCTCGTGCTTTCAGTGTTATTTCTTTGGCGGTGCCTGACGAGAAGGCCGTGATGACGGCTAGGACGTAGTTCATCGGTGGTTTGCTTCCAATGAAAACAACGTTTGATCTTTCTGTCATTCTTTTTTCACTCCTTTTTTTTGTCTTTGTAACGTTGCTGTGTCTGCGCATCTGTCAACGACAGAACGTCACTGCTAAGCAGTCCGCAGACTCCCTTATAAGCACAACTAGAAGAAAAGTTAAACAGACACAGGGTAATAAACACTGTCGAAGCTGCAGAGTCCATCGACTGATAGGAACTGGGTTCTAGGCTTTGAACCGCAACGAGGACACAGCTTACTTGACGAATTTCACAGGATTCCGCTTAAACCTCTTCTTGCACTTCAGACAACAGAAGTAGTAGGTGTCACCTTCGTAAGTGATCTTGAACTTTGTTGTGTTTTCGTCCAGAACCACGCCACAAACTGGATCTGTAGGCATTATCTTGCTCTTGACCTCACATGCAATGAACGTATAGAGCATGCTTCTGCCTTTTATCATTAGCGGTAAAGTGTATCAAAAGATTGAAGAAAAAACAAAAAAAGGATTGTGAACTAAGGATATATGTTAGCTTGTGAGCCTAATATCTCCTTTGAGTTCTGCGTTTAGAATAACATTCTCGGCAGTATACGGGTCTACTTCCATCAGGCTTGAAAGGAACATCGCATTCTTTTCCGCATTCAGCGCAAACTGCCTTGTGCATCTCTCTACTAGCCATTTCTTACTCAACTCCTATACCATTTAGCGCAAAAACCGGCGTTTTTGCACACACAGCATATTGCGCCTCACCGTATTAAACTTATTCATGCCCAAGCGTTCATTTCAGCATTCTGCAGAATCCATGAAGAGAGCTCGTTGAGCGCTGGCCAAAACTTAAGTATGACATATGTCATGCCTTCAGATGAGGACAGCAGTTTGTCTCGCCCAGAGAAAGAATAGAGTGCCCGAAGCAGCTCTGCGGCGTGAAGCCACGCTGACGACGCGGTTTTGAGCCTCGCCTTCTCTCTCCCAGCAACATGAAGCCTGAATGTGAAGGAATGGGAAATGGAGAGAAACAAGCCCTACACGATTGACCTGACTAAGATAAAGGGAAAAGGGAACGTTAAGTGCCCTAAGTGTGGGGTTGAGATGTCTCCTGACGACACTTCGGAGGACGTTTACACTGTTCTGCAGCCCATAGCCAACAGAGACTGCTTAGAACGAGTCGTCCTGCAATGCAACAGATGTGGCAGCAAAATCAACCTAGTAGGATTCAACAACACCAACAACTAGCAGTCGCTCAATGTCCAGATTCGATCTACCAGTCTATCCGTTTGTCGCTGCCTTTGTCTCGATTGTTAATGGACCCTTCGCATAGACCAGCAGGAACGACGTAAGGCAACGGTCAATCATAATTGTTAAATCTCTTGGGCTGTTCCCTTTAATGTGCTCGTAATCCAAGGCAGGGCTAAGCAACGAAACTTGACACCGTAATCGTGCGTTTCAGCGGCGAAATAGGCATCAAAGCTGAGTGGACACGCCGTGCTTATGAGAAGCTTGTCTCGGCGAACGTATACGATGCGTTAAAGCATCACGGCGTGGCCTACGATAAGCTCGCGCGAAAACGCGGAAGAATCTACGTAAAGTCAGGCAACGCCTTGGAGGTCGCTGAGAGGCTGACCAGGGTTTTCGGGATATCCTCCGTTTCGCCTGCAGCAAGCACCACGTCGGACATGGGCGAAATCGCGAAGGCTGCTGTTGCAACGGCGTCGGAAGCAGTTGCGCGCGGAAGCAGTTTTGCGGTCCGCTGCCACAGGGTTGGGGAGCACGCCTATTCCAGCCTCGACGTGTGCAGACACGTGGGAGAGCAAATCCTCTCAAAGCTTGAGAAGAAGAAGCTATGTGTTGACTTGACGAATCCGCAGTTCACGGTCAACGTTGAGGTTCGGGAGACTGAGGCTTACGTTTTTGCGGAGACGTTGCAGGGTGCAGGTGGTTTTCCAGTCGGCGCACAAGCCAAGGTTGTGGGCCTGCTGAGCGGAGGGATCGATTCGCCTGTGGCGTTGTGGCTGGCCATGAAACGAGGCTGCACCGTCACGCCCGTCTATCTAGATAATACACCTTTGACGGACGAGACCACGACTGAGAAGGCCTTGGAAACGGCTAGGAAGCTTTTCGAGTGGTCAATAGGCTACCCGCGGAACGTCTATGTTGTGCCGCATGGCAAGAACCTGCAAACCATAATGGAGAAAACGCCAAGAAGGTTCACGTGTCTCCTGTGCAAGCGCATGATGTACCGCATAGCCGAACGCATTGCAGACATAGAAAAGGCCGAGGGCATCGTGACAGGCGAGGCCATTGGTGAACAGGCCAGCCAGACGCTCGTCAACTTGCGAGCCCTGAACGAAGCGGCAAAAAGCTATCCAGTGCATAGGCCACTGTTGGGTTTTGACAAGATTGAGACGGAGGTGCTGGCGAGAAGAATCGGCACCTTCGAAACGTCGATAGGCAAGGCGAAAGGCTGCACTGCCGCGCCAAGCCAGCCGTCCACTCAGGCCTTGCTTGAAGCTGTGAAAGAGGCTGAAGCGAAGCTCGACGTGCAAGACATGGCCTGGGAATCAGTCAATGCCGCTGAAGTCGTTACTGTCTAGCCTTGACGAAACTTATTAGCAGAGATTCCCTACTGTGTTTTGTCATGTCTTCAGCTGATGTTGCGGTTCAAGTGTTCCGCTCTTTGGAAAATGATGACCTAAGGGTACTGCAGGTCATGGAGACAGGTATGAGCAAACATGAGTTCGTGTCGAAGGAACAGATTGCGAAGTTCAGCAAGTTCGATTTGGCGCGGGACACGGATTTCAGGCTCAGCCGCCTTGACAAACTCGGCTTGATATATCGTATGAGCGGCGCTTACGTTGGGTACACGCTGAACTTTGCAGGCTATGATTGTCTGGCGATCAACGGTCTCGTTAAGGCTGGTGTGCTTGAGGCATTCGGCAAGTCTTTGGGCGTAGGCAAGGAGGCAGATGTCTTTGGCGCTCTGAACCCGGAAGGCGAGCGTGTAGCCGTGAAGTTCCACAGACTAGGCAGGATCAGCTTCCGTCAAACCAGACGGAAAAGAGACTATTCGGCTGATTCGATAAGTTGGCTGTACCAGTCACGTTTGGCGGCGGAAAAGGAGTACGAGGCTCTCAGACTCATACAGCCTTACGGGATAGCTGCACCGGAACCGATAAGTCAGAATCGCCATGTGGTGGTTATGAGCATGATTGACGGGGGGAGGCTGACAGACTGGAAGGGGTTTCCACATCCAGAGAGGGTTCTGAAGGAGATACTGCGGAACGTTAGGAAACTGTATTTGAAGGCCCATGTGATCCACGGGGACTTGAGCGAGTACAACATCATTCTGAAGCCTGACATGCACGTTTTGATCATAGATTGGCCACAATACGTCACGACTGACCACCCGAACGCGCAGGAACTGTTGGAACGCGATGTCCAGAATGTCTTGCACTACTTCAGCCGGAAGCACATGCTGAAGGCTGGTTTGAAAGAGGCATTAGAATACGTGATTGGAAGCTGCAGAACTCTCGCTCTCTAGCCTGGTCCGAGCGCTATGTAGAGTACGTTGTTTCCGCGCAACAGGACGTTGCCGTAGTTAGTCATCAGTTGTTCGTCTTTGCATTCGGTTGCGCCTTCGAGGAGAATGTTCATGTGGCCGTCGCACTTTATCATCTTGCCCTTGTATTCGCAGCCATTTTTCAACATTACTGAAATGTTGGCATTCAGCTGTTTTATCAGCACGTTCAGAGGCTTCTTGCTTGGCTCCATCAAAACACCTTGGCTCCGTGTTCTGTTCCTAATATCCAGAAACCCATCGCATATAAAAGGTTTATGAAACTCGTTGCGAAAAGCGGGGGAATTCTGTCTTCTCCTTCTGAAACAAGCCTGCTGGTGTCAGAGTTTCTTCAAGATCGACAAGGCTGCAATGATCAGAAACGCTATTCCAGCCCACCAAGTGTTTCCAGTGAAAAACCAGACGAGAAACGCAACGATTGCTGCGGGAATGAGGACGAGGATTATGCGGACGATGAGTACGATCACTAGGCCTAGAACTATGAGGCCGATGAGGCCTATCAGGTCGTAGCCGAACAAGCTCATGGTAGCCGCCGAATCACAGTTGCAACGAAGTTGTTATTAACGGTTTTCGCACAGCGCGCGCGGAGAACGTGGATTTGGACGTCAAGTGGGAAGGCTTCACGAAGGGTTTGTTCGGCCAGGGCGTGTTCATGATTAAAGTCACAGGCAGTGGTAGCCTCTTAGCGCGCGCGAGACAATGATCGTGGACAACTTTCACCTTGTCGCCTTCAGCGACACCTGCAACTATAAAGTAACGAAGTTCGGTGGCCTGAAAGAGACAATACTCGGGGGAGAGGGCCTAGTCACGCAGATCACAGGCCTAGGCGACATCTACATACAAACAAAAAACGTCAGCGAATTCGTAGGATGGCTTTGGACACTCATCGAGCCCAGAGTAAGATCAAGGGCACGCTAAACACTCCCCCATTTCATTTTTGTACGTCAATCCTGATTAGTGCAGTCTCGGCTGGCACATTTTTTAAGCAACTCCACGTATTCTATGAGGCGATGAGCGATGAACACTGTTGTGGTTGACCACGTTTACCTGATGGATGAGCACGTCAGAAGGCTTAAGGCGCTCGGTAGCCTGAAGGTTTTCGAGGAGCCGCCTGAGACGGCTGACGAGCTGAAGAAGCGGATAGGCGAGGCTGATGTTGTGATAGTTGGCTGGAGCCATCTGACTCGCGACGTCATCGAGTCGGCCAAGTGGCTCAAGTTGATTTCGATATGGGCCACGACGTGTCACTATGCTGACCATGAGGCTGCAAGGGAAAGGGGAATCGTGGTCACGCACGTGCCCGGCTATGCCTCAGAGGCTGTAGCGGAGCACGCTTTTGCGTTGCTCCTTGCGGCAGTCAGGAGGTTGCCCGCGGCTGATAGGCACGTTAAGAATGGCCTTTTCGACTGGCGGCCTTTCGGAGGCCGAGAGCTGGCCGGAAAGACGCTGGGTGTGATCGGCACGGGTGCTATCGGCTGCCGGGTTGCCGAGTTGGGCAAGGCCTTCGGAATGAGGACGCTGGGCTACGACAAGTACCCTAACGCCAAGAGGGCGGCGGAAATCGGCCTGAATTACGTGGACCTGTCTGCGCTGCTGAAGGAAAGCGACGTCGTTAGTCTGCATGTCACATTAACCCCTGAAACCGAGGGAATGATTGGACGAAAGGAGATAGAGGCCATGAAACAGGACGCGGTTATGGTGAACACGTCACAGGGCAAAGTGATTGACGAGAAGGCTCTGGCGGAGGCGTTGAAGTCGGGCAAGATCTCTTCTGCTGGACTCGATGTGTTTGCTGAAGAGCCTCCTGTCAAAGACAACCCGCTTTTCAGGCTAGACAATGTGGTGCTTTCGCCTCACGTCGGCTTCCACACCGTGGAGGCGGCGAAGAGATGCACAGACATCTGCATCGACAACGTGGCCAAATTCATTGAGGGGCACGTTCAGAACGCTTGCTAAACAAGCTTCGCGCGCGCTGCACATCAGGATGAGAGGAGAATTGAGATGCACCTAACAAAAGAGGAAGAACGAATACTCGAAGGCGAGTCGGGCGAGGGCACGCGGAAGGCGATGGAGCTGCTCGTGGCCATCGGAGACGCCTACGACGCGCCGAAAATGATTCCGATCAGCCGTGCACATGCTGCGTCGAGTGGTCAGGAGGGCGACCTGTACTTCGTTGAGCTTCTGGCCAATGGCGGCGCACGCTGCAAAGTGCCTACGAGCACGAATCCAGTTTACGATATCCCGTATTTTCACAAGGCGTTTGAGGGTATTCCGGAGGATGAGGCTGACGTGGCTCGGAGAGTGATTGATGCCTACAAACGGGTCGGCGCGATACTCAGCTGGAGCTGCCTGCCCTACCTATCGGAGAACATTCCGCTGTGCGGCGAAACCGTGGCCTTCTCGGAGTCAAGCGCCACGCCCTACGTGAACTCCGTTATCGGCGCTACAACGAACCGGGAGGCGGCCCAGAGCGGGCTTGCCTCAGGCGTCATCGGCAAAACGCCCCTGTACGGACTGCACATCAAGGAGAACCGGAAGGGGACGCACCTCGTCAAAGTCGAAGCAGACCTGAAGGACGAGTTTGACTTCACGCTTCTGGGGTATTACGTGGGCAAGCGGTTGGGTTATGGGATTCCCGTGCTTACAGGTTTGACGAGGCGGCCGAGCACGGAGGAGCTAATAAACTTCTGCGCCATGTCCAACGTGTCTGGAGCCATATCCATGTTCTACATGCCCGGATTCACGGTTGGGGCTTCGACCGTTGAGGATGCGTTCCAAGGCGACAGGCCAAGCGACACAATCACCGTAGCGGATCGCGAACTGGAACAGGCCTGCGAGGAGTTGCAGACCACACGCGGAAATATGGACTTCGTCATGCTTGGATGTCCGCATTATACGCTCAAGCAGATAGGGGAGACTGCTAGGCTGCTGGAAGGAAAGAAGATACGCGAGAGTGTTTCATTCTGGATCTGCACGTCGGGCACGACGAGGCTTCTGGCTGAGAGGATGGGTTTCGTGCGGGCAATAGAGAAGGCTGGAGGACACGTGGTGGTGGACACGTGCATAGACGAGCCCTGCTGGATAGCATACAAGAACAAGACAGGCATGACAGACTCGCCAAAATGCGCCTACTACCGCCGATTCAAAGACGTTAAGGTTGGAAGACTGCGAAATTGCGTGGAAGCAGCCGTCAAGGAGAAATGAGAATGAAGAACACGGAAATCACGCTAAAGTGCCACAAGATAATAGGTGGGTACGGGGAAGGCGAGGCCTTGGTTTCTCACGAGCCTATCTGCTTCTACCTAACAGACCCTAAGACAGGCATTGTCAGAGAGAAGGGCCACGATCTGGCTGGAAAGAGTGTTGCAGGCACAGTGCTTGTGTTTCCGTCTGGAAAAGCCAGCTCAGTAGTTCAGATAGACGGACTGTTCAAACTAGCATCACGCAATCTCGCACCAAAGGCAATGATTGTCAAAGACGTAGAAACCGTCCTCGTGGTCAGTGCCTTCATAGCCAGAGTCCCTTTGGTTGACAAATTGGAGGATGATCCTTTCCGAGCCATACGCACAGGCGACCACGTCAAAGTGGACGGAGACAGAAACACGGTCACCATAGCAGGGCAGGGACGATGACCTGATCTGACTGTGTTCTTTATGGGCAACCAAGCGCGTCCTTCTGACGAGTCTGGAAGGACAACAATTTCCACTGAGCATCCTACGTGTTCAGCCGAGGCTGTAGGAAGAGGAGAGTAAAGGATTTCGTTCGCTGGCACGCGGCAATGCCGAGACGGTTTAGGTTTTGCGCTCTAGCGAATCTCTGATTCGCGTCATCCCATCTTTGACTTGCTCATAGGAGATGGAGTATGATATTCTTAAGTGTCCTTCGCCAGCTTTGCCAAAGCCTGAGCCTGGCGCAGTCACCACGCCAGCCTGCCTCAGCAGACGCAACGCAGACACCTCGTCCGACCTGTCGTAACCAGAGAAATCTGGAAACACATAAAATGTCCCCTTCGGCCTGGTAAAAGGCAGGTCTTTAACCTTGCCCAATTCAGCCAGCGCAAGCTGCCTCCTCTTATCGTATTCCGTTACCATTTCATCTACACATTCTTGGGGTCCTCTGAGCGCCGCGACAGCGGCTTCCTGCGATATCGTGTTCGGGCACAGCGCTGCATAATAATGCAGCTTACGCAGCGTGGCCGAAAGATTCTTTCCAGCCGCAATGTAGCCTATCCGCCACCCTGTCATCGCGTAGGCTTTGGAGAACCCGTTCACCGTGATTGTTCGCTCTTCCATACCTGGCAGAGCAGCCATGCTGACGTGTCTAGCATCGTCGTAAACGATTCTCTCATATATCTCGTCCGAAAAGACTATGAGGTTGTGTTTCTTGGCCACTTCGGCTATGGTTTCGAGGTCCTGCCTAGTGAACACGTGGCCTGTGGGGTTGGAGGGGTTGCACAGCCAAACCATCCTAGTCCTGTCGGTTATCCTACTCTCCAAAGCCTCGGTTTCTACGGCGTAGTCTTTCTTTTCTTGAAGCGGAACAGTGACGGGCTTGGCTTCGGCGAGCAGCGTGTCTTCCAGATACGCCGGATAGTACGGGTCAAGAACCAACGCCTCGTCGCCCCTGTTCAGAAACCCCAAAGCAGCAATCAGCATGGCCTCCTGAGAACCCGACGTCACCGTAACTTCACTCCTAGGATCAGCTGCTATGTCGTTGTCCCTCTCAAGTTTCTCAGCAATAGCCTCACGTAACTCCAGTGTCCCATCAATCGCCGTATAATGCGTGCAGCCCTTCTCTATGGCGTCTATTGCGGCTTCCAGTATGTGCTTCGGCGTCACAAAGCTAGGCTCACCCTGCTCCATGTGAACAACGTCCTTCATCCCCGCCGAAGCCTCAAGCATCCTTCGAATCGCCGAAGGCCTAATCAAACCAGCCCTGTCAGAACCCTCATACAACCCCATTCCCAACCACCAGCGCGCCGAATCTAACCTTACCAACAGAGCCAAGAAGAAATTATATAAGATTTAGCAGGGCAATCTGCAATTTTGGTCGTCCGTCCGGCTGGAGTCGGCTAGGGTCTGACGCATTCTGCTTTCGGGCGGTAAGGCCGCTTTGTGGTTCGTCTTCGCCTGTGATATTTGCACTCGTGAACACGCACCACCACAAACCCGTCGTCCTCGTACACGCACCCACACGGCAACGTGTCCTTCCTCAGACAGCCCAAACCTCCCGCTAAAGCATAGCACGGTTTTCCTTCTAAGCCTTTACTCAAACAGCAACCCACCCATGAAAGAGAAAGAGCAGACACAATAACAAGCGCGCGCGAAAAACCTGGGGATATCTCGTATTGACGAGAATTTCGCGAAACAGCATGCCAAAAACAGGGGGGAGGGGTAGCGCGCGCTATCTATTGAGCGAAAAACAGCGCAACAGACGGCACAAAGCCTCAGTCACGTTTGAACCCATATGTAGAGGGCAAAAAGCCTGTTCAAGCGCTTAGTCGGGCGGGCAGGATTTGAACCTGCGACACTCCGGTATCCGCTTGTACGCCCAGCAGGCTGGATGACGCCCACCGTGGGTAGACATCTACAGCGTCTCCGTCTACCAGTTAAGCTAGTAGGCTCGGAAGCTCTGCCAGGCTGAGCTACCGCCCGAACGGAATGTGTTAGATGGTAAAAGTGGATTTATGTGTTTTGGCATCTGCCGCAAAATCCCCTTTTTTTCCCCATCAAAGGAGGCTCTGGATGATTCAGAAAGGCAGATTTTCGAGGATCTGGGCACTATCAGAGACGTAGGATCTGCCCGGAAGTCCTCCAGGCATAATGCCGTAATCATTCGGATTCCAGAGAGAAACTTGACTCTCGTCCTGCTGGTTCCAGACATTATGAAGGTTGTTTCAGGCTATCGCCTCTTCAAGTGCTAGGTGTACGAATTGGAGGAGCCTCAGACCGAGAAACATGACGGCTCAGGGAGGTGAAAGCAGAATGGAAGCAACCTATTTCCTTGATATACTTCAGAACACTCTGCCATTCATCGCTTACGGAGTCGGTTTCGGCGTGGCCTTCGGTCTAGGCCTCATACTAGTCTGGAGCTTGCTTGACGCTATCGAAGATCAGAAGAATCCAGAGGAGGATCCTCAAGCTCACCCCGAGACAGAGTAGTTACTAGCGCGCATGTAACTGAATGGTAGCGCGCGCTATGCTCTCTTTCGTCCTAGCGGTTTGTTCCAGTCGAAATATTCCCATTGTCCAGCTTCGTTCTTGTGCTTCATCGCTCGCGGAAAAACATAGCTCTCGTTCGACCACACAAGACAGCCATTGTTCAAAAACGCGCGCGCTGCCTCATCTAGCTGTATTGATGGAAAGGAATACACGAAGAAAGCCAGAATTGCATTAACGATTCAGAGCACTCGGAAAGAAATGGCGAAGGACTGCCGTCATTGCTGCTGGTCTTTGTTCGTCATTTCATTGATTTGCTGTTCCATCATGTGGCCCTGGCAGAGGATGGCGGCTTTTTTTACGCCAGGCACTTTCAAGGCGGCGTTCTTGATGTCCATTGACAGCTTGAAGGCGATTGGGCAGAACGGGCTGGACGGTACAAATTCGACCTTGACGGAACCCTGTTCTTCTTCTTTCACGCTCGTGATCATCTGCATCTCGCCGAAGGTCATTCCCGTCTCAGGATCAACGATTCGGCCGACCGCTTCTCGCACCTTGTCCTCCAGTTCCGTCATATTATCATGTTCACCTGATCTTTTTGCTGAATAGTACGACTGCGCAATATAAACTGTTGCCTACGCTTGCAGTGCTTGGCCGCTCTTCTTGAGGTACATGCGCCAGCTTAGCGCCATGGTTCTAGGGTGAGATGCTTTGACCTCATCAAGTTTCGAAATGGCAGTGTTGTGCGGTGCCTTCAGCACGATTTCTGGAGATATGTATGCGCTTTGACACGTCTCCTTCACGGCGTCAACGAAACGGTCGAGTTCCTCCTTCTCAAAGGTTTCTGTTGGCTCAATCATCAAAGCCTCTTCGACGATGAGTGGAAAGTATATCGTGGGGGAATGAAGGCCATAGTCTAGCAAGCGCTTCGACAAGTTCAACGCTGATACCCCTGTCTCATTCTTCAGTGTTTTCGCGCTGAACACGCACTCGTGCTTCCGAGGCTTCTCGCTATTATAAGGAACGGACAGCCCTTTGATGTTCTTCAGTTTGGCGAGAATGTAGTTGGCGTTTAGAGTTGAGACCTCTGCAACTTCCTTCAATCCTTCACGGCCAAGGCTCAGAATGTAGACGTATGCCCTCAGAAGGACTGCGACGTTGCCGTAGAAGCTTCGAACCCTGCTTACGCCATGAGGACAATCATAGTCTAGTCGGTAGCGCCTATTTTCATAAGTTATGCGTGGACCTGGCAGGAATTCAGCGAGCTCCTTGCAGACTCCTACTGGGCCTGCTCCAGGACCTCCCCCGCCATGAGGAGTGCCGAAAGTCTTATGGACGTTTATATGAACTATGTCGAAACCCATGTCGCCGGGCCTAGCCTTACACAGAAGCGGGTTCAAATTCGCCCCGTCGTAGTAAAGCAGACCACCCGCGCCATGGATGGTACCTGCTATTTCCTCAATGTCCTTCTCGAAGATACCCAGTGTATTGGGGTTCGTGAGCATAAGGCCTGCTGTTCGCTTGGACACTGAAGCTTCCAGCGCCTTCAAGTCCACAAGCCCGTCCTCATCAGAAGGAACAACCACCACTTCAAATCCGGCCATAGCTGCGCTTGCGGGATTCGTGCCGTGAGCTGAATCTGGGACTATTACCTCCTTCCGCTTTTCGCCCTCGCCGTTCAGCTTGTGGTAAGCGCGCATGAGCAGCATCCCAAGCAGTTCACCATGGGCGCCAGCGGCTGGAAGCAGGCAGACTTCATGTGTGCCAGTAATCTCGGCCAGCCAACGCTCGAGCCTGTACAGGATTTCGAGAATTCCCTGTATCGTGCTTTCGTCTTGATAAGGGTGTAGCATGCTGAAGTTTGGCGAATTGGCGAGTTCTTCATCTATTTTCGGGTTGTACTTCATTGTGCAGCTGCCCAGTGGATAAAGGCCCAGATCGACGCCGTAGTTCATCTCCGATAGACGCAGGAAGTGACGCACTACCTCAACTTCTGAAAGCTCGGGCAGCTTAGGTGGGGACACACGTCGCATGTTGTCAGGAATGAGTTTGTTCGCGTCACCGATAGCGTCCTTGATCTCGTTTTCAGTCTGTGGTAGGATGTGGCCTATTCTTCCGGGTTTACCGAGACTAAGGATTACTTGCTCTTCCCAGCTTGCCTGTCTGAACATGCTTCCATCTACCACCCGAAGACTTCGTCCAGAGCCTCGGCTAGTCTCTCTATCTCTTCCTTCGAATGAATCTCAGTGACACAGTAGAGGGCTGTCTGGCCCAGTTCTGGGAAATCTTTCGATACATCTTTTCCACCGTGGACTTGTCTTTGTAGAAGCTTTGCATTCACTTCCTTGACAGTCAGTCCTGCTTCGTCGAAGTTGACGGTGAATTCCTTGAAATGGCTTGCCTTGAAGACAGGGGCTTTGACACGGTCTACTTGCGAAAGCAAGCGCAGAGCGTAATTGGCCTTGTACATTATTGTTTCGCCGAGTTCACGCATGCCCTGCGGCCCAAGCAAAGCCATGTAGACGGCTGAGGCAACTGCGCACAGAGCCTCATTTGAGCATATGTTCGACGTCGCTTTTTCGCGCCTGATATGTTGCTCACGAGTCTGCAAGGCCATGCAAAAGCCGTTTCTGCTGTTGTCAAGTGTTGCGGTCATTCCAATAACTCGGCCTGGCATCTGCCTAATCAGGCTCATGTCATCGCGACAAGCCATAATGCCCAGTAGCGGCCCACCGAAATTCATTGGGTTGCCTAGCGGCTGAGCCTCACCCACAACGATGTCGGCCTCGTATTCACCAGGTGGCTTCAGAACTCCCAAGGAAGTTGGGTCGACTCCCGCGATAAAAAGCGCTTTGTGCTTGTGGGTTTCTTCGGCAATTGCCTCAACTTGAGGCTCGATCATGCCTAGGTAGGAGGGGTTTTCGATGTACACTGCTGCCGTCTTGTCAGAAATCTTGGCCTTCAGGTCCTCGAGATTAATGAGTCCTGTGTCTGCGTCATAGGCGATCGATTCTACTGTGATTCCTGCAGATTCTGTGTAGGCGTGCAGGACATCTTTCCTTTCAGGATGGATGATTCTTGGAATAAGGATTTCGCTTCGTCCTTTGACGCGGTTTGCCATGCGCACGGCTTCGCCTAGTGCAGAGGCCCAATCGTACATTGAGCAGTTTGAAACTTCCATGCCCACGAGCTCGCACATCATGCTTTGGTATTCGAACAGTGCCTGTAGCATGCCCTGTGCGATTTCAGGCTGGTAAGGCGTATAAGCAGTTAGCAGTTCGCCGCGTCGAATGGTATCCTTCACGACGGCTGGAACGTAGTGTGGCCAGCACCCGGCACCTAGGAAAACAGGCATGTCGCTGCCTGTCTTGTTCATCGAAAGCAGAGCATCGATGTGCTTTTTGACCGCGAACTCTGAGAGATTGTCTCCAGGCAGATTCAGCGTTTCCTTCAAGCGGTATTTCTCGGGAATGTCGCTGTACAGTTCGTCAATGTCTTTTATGCCTATTTGGCGCATCATTTCCTGTTTGGTCTGCGGCAGAGCGTTCGGCATGTAGGGATGGCCTGGTTTGCGCAGAGTTGTCACCGTTATGGATTAACAGTGAAATGAGGTGACTTTAAGCTTTTTCAGAGAGGGTTGGTGCTAGTATTGGATTCCTTTGGTTGTCACCATTTCTCTAGGCGACTTGACATCTCTGATCTCATTCACGAAATCTGCTCTTTCGATAAGCTCCTTAGGTGCGTATCTTCCTGTCATAACAACATCGGTGCTTTGTGAAATGGCATCTAGTAGCTTCAAAACCTCGCTAACTTCCAAAAGCTGGCAATACAAAGCAAGATTGATCTCGTCCAGAACAAGCAGATGTGGCTTCTTCTCTCTCACGATTCTTTCTGCAAACTCTAGGCCCTTGTGGGCAAGCTTCTTGTCTTCCTCATCCAAGTTGCCCAGTCCGATCCAACCTCTTCGTCCAAACTGGTAAATCTCATAGTAGGGCGCAAGTAGGTTCTTGATCTGGTATTCTCCTGTGTTCTTCCACCATTTCAGGAATTGGATGATGACGACTTTTCTTTTGTGTCCTACTGTGCGCAGTGCGAGACCGAGGGCATTTGCGGTCTTGCCTGCGCCCGTGCCTGTGTATAGGTACACGTAACCCATGTCGACAACTCACCTGGTTTATGGTTCTTTCTGTTTCAGCGTATTCGCTTATAAGCCTTGGACTTCCGAGCTAGAGGCGCCATCACGGCAAACAAGCTGTGGGTGGATGGAGTAAAAGAGTTTAATACTTCGTTGGGCCATGTTTCTGCTGGAGAGTTCAGGCATGAGCTACGATTACAACGAACTCTTGGCCAGAGCGCGTTCGCAGATTCCTGAAGTTGCAATCAAGCAGGAGCGCTTAGAACTGCCTAGGTTACGCATGTCTGTCATAGGCATGCGAACCATAATCCACAATTTCAAGGAAGTCGCAGACACGCTGAACCGGGACCCGCAGCACATAGTGAAGTTCCTGACAGGCGAGATGGCCACGGCTACAACAATGCAGGAAGACAGGGCAATCTTTCAGGGGAAATTCAGCTCAGACACTCTGACGACACTATTGCGCAGGTACATGGAGCGCTTCATTGTTTGCCAAATCTGCAAGAGACCAGACACGAAGATCGTGAAAGAGAAGCGGCTTTCATTTCTTGTATGCTCAGCTTGTGGGGCAAGGTCGTCAGTCAAGAACCCCTAAGGAGGCTGACCTTTTGGAGGTCTACATGAACCTGAAGAAGGTCGGCAGAAACATTCTCTTGTCGATTTGCGACGCTGACCTGCTCGGGAAGACGCTGTGCGAAGGCAAGATCGTCTTTCGCGTTAAAGAGGATTTCTACAAAGGCGCAAAAGTGAATGTTGATGAAGCAATCGTTATGATTGAGAACTCTACAATCGTCAACATGGTCGGCAAGAGCGTGGTCAAGAGAGCCATAGAGAAGGGCTATGTTCACCCTGAAGCGGTGCTGAAAATAAACGGCGTGCCACACGCCCAAATCGTTAAACTCTAGGACAAATAGTTGACGCGCGCGGGCAAGACATAAACCCTGTAGAAAGAACGTCATCCTATTAGCGGGGAAAGATCGTGGTTAAATGTAGCAAATGCACCGTTTTCGTGTGCGAACACCCTCAACGATCTCGAGTTACCTCCAAGCTGGGTTTTTGCCCGATGAACGCTGAGAAAGATGTCCTAGCGCGTGCGTGTAGCATTCTGCCACAACGCGCGCGCGACGAACGGCAGTATCTTCAACAGAAGCAGCTTTTTAGCGCGCGAGCTATGTTCAATTACCTTCTTTCATCTCCTATTCACCCTTTCAAATAAGGATATGACCGGTTCTGTTACCTCTGTGTCTGCTTCATTTCCCTGTTACTTTTCGTCTGTTGCGCGTTCTGGATTAGAGTCAGCCACTTATTGTTACCCTCAACTTTTATTCCGCATGCTTCGGCTGGGGTTTTTCCACCGAGAGCTTCATGGGGTCTAACGAAGTTGTGGAATAGTTGATAACCAGAGAGTATCGGTGTACGGCGACGCTTTAGACCGCGCATCGTCTTTTCCCTGTCTCGGATTTCTCCGTTCATCCTCTCCATTTTGTTGTTGTGGATTGCACCTTGCAGTCTGATTTGGCGAATATGTTTGGTTTCATCGAATGCCCATTCGCACGCTTTAGCGTATGAAGGCAATCCGTCTGTGATTAGAGTTTTTGGTTGTTTGCCCATCAGGTATTTTGCACGCATGAAAAGTGTTCTTGCATCGTGTTTCTCTTTGGTTTCGGCTACCTCTTGAGCAATCCAGAAGCGTGTTTCATCATCCATCATGGCAAACAGATACTTCATGTCGCCCTTGATCTTCACGTAAAGCTCATCTGCTCTCCAAGTGTCGCTCACGTTTGGAACAATCTTTTCAACGTAGTTTTGCATCAGTCTGACGTACTTGCGAATCCACATGAAAACCGTTTTATGCGAAACTTCAACACCGAGTAGTCTAAGCGACTTCTGGGTATTTCTCAATGATTCTCCACTGAAATACAACTGCATCGCCGACGTAATCGCTTGTGGATTGTGTTTCATTCTCTCAAAACCGATGTTGAATGTCATGTACTTGTGGCAGTCACGGCAATAGAACTTTTGAATGGTTCCAGCTTTGTTCTTGCGAACGCCGTCTTTCTTGAGGTTGTCTGAGCCACAGTAAATGCAGTTGGACAGGTTTGAGATTGGCTCAATCTTTCGGACTGCTACCTCTGCTCTCAGTACAGTGGACAACTCTACCGCGTGGATGTGCTTGCATTTAACATGGCGATATTTGTTGTCTGGACATTCGCATAACCATTCTCGGTCAACTCTCGTAATGCAGTATTCGCCATTACCTGACTGAGACTTCACGGTGTATAGGCTTTCATCTACTCTCTGTATTTGGTTGGAGAGTTTCGTGATTGCTTCACCGCGTTCTTCTCTGGTTGTTGTTACCATCACCATTTTACTACACCACTGTCTAGTAGTATAGTATTAAACAGCTATTTAAGGCTTACTACCAACACATTTACACAAACTAGCAAACTAAAACTATTTATACTACTGAACAGTATTGATTACTGATGATAAAAATGCCAATAAATGAAAAAGACCAATTCGTAACCTCTCTGAAGGTTAATCCTGAATTATGGAAACAAGCCAAAATCACAGCCCTCGAATGCGACATAACCTTGGGAGAGTTAATTGACCGCGCCATACGAGAGTATATAGAGAAACAGGAGAAACACAAAAAATGACAACAGACTCGGAAAAAGAGGGCAGGGCAGAAATGAAAAGACTCTTCGCTACGAGCATCGCATACGCCACAGAGCTAGCGAATGACAACAAATTGAAAGCGCAAACTACCGATAGCAGAAATGAATCCACCGCCATGAAGGCATTCTATGCTTCAGGGAGTATTACGTACAGTCTACATGTTGAAACCCTAAAACTACTTAGTGCTCTCATAGATTCTTTATTTGACTTCTCCGATAAAATAAATGCGAAAATATCGAATCTAGACAAAACCGTACAGAACATCGCGGAACAAACAGGTGTTGATATTACCAACGTGCAAACAGACATCAAGGAACTAAAAGAAACTGTGGGACCAAACGTCAAAGCTGTAATTCAGCTTTTCGCGAACCTTCAGAAAGAGGAGGAAAAAAGAAAAAAGAACGGAGAGACTATGATTGTCTAATGTCATCCAAGAAGTCATTGATACTCTTAATGAACTGAAGAGATTGCATCAACTCAACTTCGAACTGCTAGAGCAATTAAATGTCGTTTGCAAATGGATACTGGATAACCACATCTGCGTTCCCAATGAGGAAAAAATGCGTTCTCTTCTTGGCAAATCTCTCACGCTGTTAAACGAAATACGTACCGATGCCCCTGCTGTTTTGCTGTTGCAGTATAAGAAGCTAGCAGACGAAAAGAAACAGCCTTTCAGAACAGACGAAGAGGGAACAGTACCATATGACCCCACGCTTTTACACTCCGCAAGCAGAAGTGGCGACATGGACAGAAGCAATTATATCACGGAAAAACACAAATTCTTAAGCAAGATATGCAGTTGATTATGGTTGATGCTTTGAGGTGTTTGGTTGGGTAAAAAGAAAGTCAAAAGTGAAGGAGAATTGAGCGAGCTGATATTGCCATCTGGAAGCGACGTTTTGGGAGTGTGCACGAAACTGCTTGGTTATGACCGTATCCTGGTTAAGTGTGCGGACGGGAAAGAACGGTTGTGCCGCATCCGTGGCAAGATGAAGCGAAGAGTGTGGATAAGGATGGACGACATCGTTTTGATTTCGCCGTGGGATTTCCAGTCTGACAAGCGCGGCGACGTGAGAATTCGCTACACGAGGGGACAAGCTGAAACGCTACGTAGAAGAGGATACGTTGCCTCGTGATTCTTGTGATTGTTTGTTGGAGAGTATGAAGTGGCCTTCAGGCGTAACGTTGACAAGAGACTTGACAAGCAGGAGAAGGCCTACGAAACTGACAGTTTGATGAAGACAAAAAGAAGCGAACAATACGACGCGTTGGAGGAAGTTTTCGACCGCTCGACGTTGATGGTCATCTACGATTTCATGAACAAAGGCATAATAAATGAGATCCACGGCGTGGTCAGTGCAGGCAAGGAATCGCGTGTCTACTGGGGAAAGGACAAACAAGGAAAAGAGCTGGCCGTCAAGATCTATCTCACGCTCTCAGCAGAATTCCGTAAAGGAATACTCAGATACATCGAATCAGATCCCAGATTCAAAGGAACAAGACGAGACACCAGATCGATTATCTTCGCGTGGGCCCAGAAGGAATTTAGAAACCTGCAGGATGCATATGCGGCCAGAGTCCGAGTGCCGAAACCCTTGGCGGTGAAAAGAAACGTGCTTGTTATGGAATTCATCGGCGAAGATGGCGTGAACGCGCCTTCAATGAAAGACCTGAGGCCGAGTAATCCTGAAAAGACATACACAACACTCATGACCTGCCTAAAAAAGCTCTACGGGAAGGCCAAGCTGGTTCACGGCGATTTGAGTGAGTACAATGTCATGATCTGGCATGGCCAGCTAGTGATATTCGACGTATCGCAAGCGGTCTCCACTTCTCACCCTATGGCTGAATCAATGTTGCGTAGAGACCTCGAAAACTTGAACAAGTATTTTAGTAGGTTAGGCATTAAGGGCTTGTCAGTTGAAGAAGCTTACAGGCAGGTTACAGGACATGGCGGGAACTAGCACTTTTGTGAAGATTCCGAAGGAGCGGATAGGGGTGCTCATCGGACCTGAAGGAGAAACGAAGAAGCATCTCGAGAAGGCTCTTTCGATCGAGCTTCAAATCGACAGCGAAGCAGGCGACATCGCGATAACGCCAGCGAAGGGTTCCAACGACCCCTCCTTGCTCTTCAGAGCTAAAGATGTCATAAGCGCCCTTGGAAGAGGATTCTCTCCGGAACACGCATTTCGCTTGGTTCGAAACGAGGACGCCATCCTTGACATCATCGACTTGCGGACCGTTTTCGGCAGATCGGAATCAGACATCAAACGAATCAAAGGACGCATAATCGGACAGAACGGCAAAACCCGAAAGATTGTCGAGGAGCTCACGGATACGAATGTGGCGGTCTATGGCCATACGGTATGCATTATTGGCGAGATCGAACAGGCTCAGGTGGCCAGAGAGGCGATACAGATGCTGGTCAAGGGAAGCATGCATGGCACAGTCTACAGGTTCCTGCACCGGAAACGAAGAGACCTGAAAAAGAAGAAACTGCAACTGTGGGAGAAAAGGCCAGAGTAGAAGCAACCGGGCAGAACTCATTCATCTAGAAACACAAAGGCGACCTCGTTTTTCCGCGCGCGCTCTCCCCTTGTCACGGGAGTTGGGCATGACAGAACTGGAGTGGACACTTGCAGATTGAATTTGAGGGTATGCAGGAATATGTGGTATCGGGGCTCGTTCTGGGTTCCTTTAGCGCGCGCTATTACCTCCCAATTTCTTCTACATGATCGATTAAGTAGTTGTTCAGCAGAATCAGCATGAAATCTTCGCAGGACATTGATTTATTGAAACCCATCTGACCTCTTCTTAAAGTGGAAACAATGGTGCACAAGGTCAAAAGATAATGAAAATTGAAGGAAGATGACAGAATATAAACCTGAAATGAGCATAGTCTTAGCTGGTTGCTATGTCTGGGAAAGCATTCCTAAGCG